>NZ_JACGAT010000004.1:0-124124 GCF_020137635.1 Campylobacter sp. RM12642 | reverse complement strand
CAATGCCTTTAATAGCGATATTAATTTTAATACGCATTGTGTTGTTGATATGTCAATGATGTTTGATAATTGCACTAATTTTAATAAAGTTCTTAACTTTAACACTATTAATGTTAAAAATATGAATGCTATGTTTTATAACTGCATTAATTTTAATCAAAGCCTTAATTTTGATACCACAAACACTCTTAATATGAGCGAAATGTTTGCAGAATGTAAAAATTTCAATAGTTCATTAGATTTAAATACTGCTAATGTTAATAATATGAGTTATATGTTTTATAACTGCATTAATTTTAATCAAAGCCTTGACTTTAATACCGAGAATGTTTTTAAAATGAATGCTATGTTTTATAATTGTGTAAATTTTAATCAAAGCCTTGACTTTAATACCGAGAATGTTTTTGATATGAGTGAAATGCTTTATAACTGCATTAATTTTAATCAAGAAATCAATCTCAATAGCAAAAAAACGCACAATATGAGCTCAATGTTTTATAATTGTATTAATCTAAATAAGCCAATTAATCTTAAAACTTCAAATGTTATCAATATGAATAGAATGTTTTGTAATTGCTCTAATTTTAATCAAGAACTCACATTTGATACAAAGCTAGTAAAGGATATGTTTTATATGTTTAAAGACTGCGTTAGTCTTAATAAAACTTTTCATTTTAATTTAAATAAAATAGAAAAATTCAACGATAAAAATACTATGAAAATTAATTTAAAAACCTATATAAAAAATATGATTTTAAAAAATTGCCCTGCAATTATTGAAATTCCTAATTCAAATTACACGAATTTAAATCAATCAAATCACAAATAAAAGGAGAATAAATGTCAAAAACAAATGAATTAAAATACAAGCCTAAAAATAAAAAAGAATTAAAGGTTTTAGTAAGTGATGAGAGTATAAATCTAGCTGATATTGATACGAGTTTGATAACTAATATGAGTGAGCTTTTTAAAGATAGTGAGCGAAAAGACTTTAGCGGCATAAATACTTGGGACACTTCTAGGGTAAAAAATATGTGCAGTATGTTTGAAAATTGTAAAAACTTCAATCAAGCTTTAGATTTTGATACTAGAAATGTAACTAATATGAGTGAGATGTTTAAATGGTGTGAGAAATTTAATAAACCTTTAAATTTTAATACTAGTAATGTAACTGATATGAATGGGATGTTTTCTGGATGTGATAATTTTAATCAACCTTTAGATTTTGATACTAGTAATGTAAGTGATATGGGTTGGATGTTTTCTGGATGTGATAATTTTAATCAACCTTTAGATTTTGATACTAGTAATGTAACTGATATGCATGGGATGTTTGCTTGGTGTATAAGCTTTAATCAAGAACTTAAGTTTGATACTAGTAATGTAAGTGATATGGATTGGATGTTTCGTGGATGTGATAATTTTAATCAACCTTTAGATTTTGATACTAGTAATGTAACTCATATGAATGGGATGTTTTTTAATTGTATAAATTTTAATCAAGCTTTAGATTTTGATACTAGTAATGTAACTAATATGAGTGGGATGTTTCGTGGATGTGATAATTTTAATCAAGCTTTAAATTTTGATACTAGTAATGTAACTAATATGAGTGGGATGTTTTCTGGATGTGATAATTTTAATCAACCTTTAGGTTTTAATACTAGAAATGTAACTAATATGAGTGAGATGTTTTCTTTTTGCGAGAATTTTAATCAGCCTTTAGATTTTGATACTAGAAATGTAACTAGTATGAGTAGAATGTTTGATAGATGTAAGAATTTTAATCAGCCTTTAGATTTTGATACTAGAAATGTAACTAGTATGAGTGGGATGTTTGCTTGGTGTATAAGCTTTAATCAAGAGCTTAAGTTTGATACTAGTAAAGTAATCGGTATGAATTGGATGTTTGATAGATGTAAGAATTTTAATCAGCCTTTAGATTTTAATACTAGAAATGTAACTAATATGAGTGAAATGTTTTATGGATGTGGTAGTTTTAACCAGCCTTTAGATTTTAATACTAGAAATGTAACTGATATGAGTGCGATGTTTTCTTTTTGCGAGAATTTTAATCAGCCTTTAGATTTTGATACTAGAAATGTAACTGATATGAGTGCGATGTTTTCTTTTTGCGAGAATTTTAATCAGCCTTTAGATTTTAATACTAGTAATGTAACTGATATGAGTGGGATGTTTAGCGAATGTAAGAATTTCAATCAGACTTTAGATTTTGATACTAGTAATGTAAATAATATGCACCGAATGTTTTTTAATTGTATAAATTTTAATCAAGCTTTAAACTTTGATACTAGCAATGTAACTGATATGAGTGGGATGTTTTGTGGGTGTGAAAGTTTTAATCAAGCAATCAATTTTAACATTTCAAAAGCTAATATTTATGGGCTTATATTTAGATGTTATGCATATAAACAAGAAATTAATTTTGCTAACGATACACTAATAAAAAGCGTTTATAAACCTAAAACAAAAGAAGAATTAAAAGCCTTAGTAGATAATGAGAGTATAAATTTAGGCGAAATTGATACGAGTTTAATAACTGATATGAGTAGATTATTTTATAAATCAAAAAGAAAAAACTTTCAAGGAATAAACACTTGGAATATTACTAATGTAAAGGATATGAGCTATATGTTTTATAAATGTAAAGGCACTTATAAGATTAATTTTGCTATATTTAGCGATGTTGATACTAAATATATGTTTGATCATAGCAACCTTGATGATTACATTATTAGGAATTAAATTCCTAATAAATCCTTATTAAGTCTTGCGGCAAAACCTGTTGCTTTGTGATTTTTATACTCTATTCTTTAAAACTTCTTTTAAAATATTTGCTAAGCATTGTTATTTTAAAATCCCACTAATTAAACAAAATCTAATTTAATAATTTCATCTAAAGTATTAAAAATCATTTTATAAGCTCTAAAACTTGCTTTATTATTTTTGGGTGTAAGGTTTTGTCGCTATGAAAAGGTAAAACCATTCTTAAATTATCTTTATAATATATCTTATGGCTACCTTTTTGTCTATCAAAAATAAAGCCGTTTTCTAAAAGCAATTTTTCACATTCTTTAGCAGTAAGCACTGGTAATTCAGGCATATTTGCCAACTTGCAAAGGAACTATAGAGACAAAAGCATTTAAAAGCTTTAATCTCTCATCATCACTTAAGCTCTCTAAATATAATTCGCTTGCTTCTTTTATGTTTTCTAATGCTTCTTCGTAAGTATCGCCTTGCGAAACGCAGCCTTTTAGAGCAGGAACATAAGCATAATAACCATTCTCATCTTTTTCTATGATTGCATTCATTTTATTCTCCTAATAAATCCTTATTAAGTCTTGCGGCAAAACCTGTTGCTTTGTGATTTTTGTATTCTTTAATGATTTCGCCGTTTTCATCTAGGATAAAACACGAGCGAATAAGCCCTTCGTATTCTTTACCATAATTTTTCTTAATCCCCCAAGCACCAAATAGCTTAGCCACTTCTTTAAATTCATCGCTTAATAAAATCTGATTTAAGCCGTATTCAGCTTTAAATTTCGCTAGTTTTTCACACTTATCAGGGCTAATTCCAATCAGCACATATCCTGCATTAAGCAATTTATCAAAACTCTCACTTAATTCACAATTTTGCTTAGTACAACCTGGAGTGTAAGCTTTTGGATAAAAAAACACTATCACCTTTTTACCGCGAAAATCACTTAGATTAATCGCTACTTCATCTTGATTTAATAAAGTAAATTCCATATTTAATCCTTTAAAACTTCTTTTATAATATTTGCTAAGCATTCTAATTGATTAGGTAAAACGCTCCTTAAATCAATTATTATGCTATCTTTATCATAATTAGCCACTACACCTTTATTTAAAAGTTCGTTTATCTTGCTTTTATTAGCCTTAATTTTTAAAGCATAGCCACTTAGTAATTTTTCAGGCATTGAGCCACCCCCTACTAGGCTTTTGCTCTCTATGATTTCGCCAAAATTTATTAGCTCTTGCAAGGTTTTTGCTTTGTTTAAGACTTGAGATTTTGTATCATTTAATAAAGCTAGGCTTGGTAGATTTGCATAGTCTTTATTTAAATAATTTTTAACAGCTTTTGTAAGTATCAATAAGCTAGTTTTATTTAGCCTAAACATTCTTAAAAGCTGATTTTTGCGTAATTTTTCAATTAGTTCTTTTTTACCTAAAATAATTCCTGCTTGAGTGCTAGAAAATAATTTATCCCCACTAAATGAAACCAAGCTAATACCTTTAGATATTAGGCTTTTTACACTAGGCTCATCCCTTAAACTATCATTTATTAAATCCACATAGCCACTACCTAAATCATAATAAAATATTTTTTCATTTTTACAAGCTAAATCATTTAGGCTAATCGCATCTACTTCTTGACTAAATCCACCGATATAAAAGTTTGATTTATGAGTTTTTAAAATCATTTTTGCATTGTTTAATTCGGCTTCATAATCGCTCATCTTAGTCTTATTAGTAGTCCCTACTTCAATAAGCCTTGCTCCACTTTCACGCATTACATCGCTTACTCTAAATCCCCCGCCAATTTCTACTAGCTCGGCTCTACTTGTAATTACACCTTCGTTTTTACCTAAAGTATTTAATACTAAAAACACAGCAGCAGCGTTATTATTTACCACAAGTGCATCTTCGCAACCAAAAAGCATTTTTAAATAAAATATGAGATTTTCATCTCTTTTACCCCTTGCATTGCTTTCTAAATCAAATTCTAAATTAATATTATTAGTATGAAAAGCCTTTAATTCATCATAATCACTCTCGCTCATTAAAGCACGACCAAGATTTGTATGAAGCACCACACCAGTAGCATTTATCAATGCTCTTGGCTCTTTTAATAGCCTTTTATTAATTCTTTCATTAAGCTCTTTGAGTATCATCTCGTAACTTTGCTCTTTATTAGTAGCTCTTAGTTCATTTATTAATTCTTTAGCCAAAAAGCTAACTAAAAAACTAGGTTTATCATTAAAGGCATTAATTAATTTTGATATTTGTGGTAGCATTTTAAAATCCTTAAATATTTTTTAAAATACTAGCAAGGAAAGGTAAAAATGAAAGAATTTGCATATTTAAAAAAGGCTGATTTTATAGATGATTTAGGCAAAAATATAGCCGTTATAAATAGCCCTACTAATGAGAAATTTCTAATAGCAAATGATAAGGCTTTAAATGCTTTAATCTATGCTCCTGAAATTGATTTTTATATAAAAAACTCAAGTGCTTTTAATAATGAAAAATTAGAAAAATTATATGAAGCAAGAGCTATTAATTATGATTATTCAAGTGAGATTAATTTATATGCGAATATTGATAAAAGAATTTGCATATTATTTGATGATAAAGATTTAAAAAATAAATTAATAGATAATGGTTATAAGGCTGTTTGTGTTAGTGAATTTGAGTTTGTTTATGGTGGGATTGGCTCACTTGTAGTAGTTACTAAAGAAGGCGAATTAGATTGTGATTTAGCTATTTCACAAACAAAACTAAACAATCACGCAGTATTAATAAATCATGAAAATATATTGCAAGATTTAAATTCTTTAACGGGTAAAATTAGCTTTACAAGAAAAATTGAGTTTAATTCAAGTTTATGCCAATTAGACGGGCGTAGGAGTGAGCATTGTGGTTGGTGCGTTGAGGCCTGTCCTAGCGTGGCTTTAAGCACTGATGATAAAAAAATCATAATAAGCGAAATTGATTGTATTAATTGTGCAAAATGCGTAAGTGTATGTCCTACTAATGCACTTGAGTTTTGTGAGTTTAATAAAGATTGCATAAAAGAAATTAGCAAAATCTATGAAAACGAGCAAATAATAATAACTCAAAATTATGATAATGATTTTAATATAAAGCATTTTTTACCATTTAATATACCTTTTGATTTATTGGATGAATTAATACTTTTACATTTAATAAATACAAGTGGTAAAAGCATTGCAATAGTTGGAGATATTAGCGAATTTTTAGCCGAAAAAATCAACTTAGTAAATGATATTTGCAAGGCAATCACAGGAAAAATAGCCATATATGTAAATGCAAATTTAGATGAAATTCCAAATGAATTGATAAAAGAATTTAAATCAAGCGAAAGTAATTTTAGACTAAATAAAAGAGAGCTTTTTGGCTTAAAAATCTCTTCTATGTTAAATAATTTAGATAAAGGCGTAATCACTGCTAAAAATTATGCAAAAATTAGCATAAATGAAAGCACTTGCACCCTTTGTGCTTCTTGTGCTGGGGCTTGTAATACGAATGCAATTTTAGCTGATAGTAAAGAAAACGCTATTAAATTTAACGCATCATTATGCACAAGTTGTGGATATTGCATAAATTCTTGTGCTGAAAAAGATACTATTTTTATACAAAATGATATTTTAGAACTAAATCCGATTAGCTTTACTCATAAAACTTTAGCTAAAGATGAATTGTTTGCTTGTATTGAGTGTGGTAAAGAATTTGCTACTAAAAAATCAATTGATAAAATAGCTGGTATTTTAGGGGCTGCTTTTAGCTCTGATGTTACGAAAAAATACTCGCTTTATTGCTGTGCTGATTGTAAGGCTAAGATAATGATGCTAAAACAAGCTCAAGTTTTTGATGATACAAATAGTTTTTTTGCACCACTTGAAGAAAAATTAAATAAATTTTTGAAAGGTTAAAATGAACGAAGAATTAAATATAACTAGGTCATATTTTTACGAATTTTGTGCTAGAGCAATTAGCTTTATGAATAATGATGATTTTAATACTTTAAGAGAACAAGCTAAGTTTTTTTATGATAATTTAGATGATTTAAAAGATGATTTTAAAGTAATTTTAGATACTGATTATGCAGCTTATAAAGATGAGCAAAATGCTGTTTTTTATGATTTTTCTTATGTAAATGTGCCTACTGATGCTAGTTTTTATGATGAAGGGCGTGATAATGGCAAAATGAGAATAATTGCAACAGGAATTTTAAAAAGAGCTAATTTAATCAAAAACACAAATCTTAGCGATAATGAAGATAGTATGAATTTTTTATTTTATCTAGGTAGCGTTTTATGCAAAAATAATGATGAATTATGTCAGGAGCTATTTTCAAGAATTATTAATGAAGTTGTAGATGAGTTTTGTGAAAAACTACAAACTCATAAAAACTCAAAAATATTTACTCATATTGCAAATATCATATCTTATTTAACACAAATTGAAAGGGCATTTTATAGTGTAAATGCACCTGCTAAAAAAGAATCGGTTGCAGATAAAGCATTGCAAAGAATACCTTATGAACCAAGACTTCCAACCGAGTTTTCAAAAATCAATATGAGTGAGCTAACTAGCTTTAAAGAAAATATAGAATAAGTTTTATAAAGGAATAAAATGAAGATAATGTTTGTATGTTTAGGCAATATTTGTCGCTCTCCTATGGCTGAGTTTATTATGAAAGACTTATGCAAAAATAAAGAATTTAAAATAACAAGTTCAGGAACAGCAGGTTATCACGATGGAGAAGATATGCATATAGGCACGAAAAAACTTTTAAAAAATAAAAATATTGAATGCGATAATTTCGTATCAAAAAAACTCACAAAAAAATTATGCCAAGAATATGATTTAATCCTTACTATGGACGAGAGTAATTATAAAGATGTTTTAAATAATTTTTCTGAGTTTAAAGATAAAGTAAAACCAATATGTTCTTATTGTGATTTAGGATATAAAAATGTGCCTGACCCTTGGTATACAAATAATTTTGATGAAGTTTATATGATTTTAAATAATGCTTGTAAAAACATTTTAAAAGAAATTGAAAATAATAAGATTTAGCTAAAAACTAAATCTTATCTAAATATCTGAAATGTAAAAAACTCTGATTTGTATTCATCATTCATTTTCTCATATTGCGATATAGCTGATTCATAATTTTTTGCTTCGTGATAAAGTAAAGCTAAAGCCAATCTTGATTCAAGATTGCTTGGATTTTTTACACGAGATAGCTCAAGTAAGGCTATAGCTGAATTATTATGCCCTGCTCCAATAGCTGCAACACTAGCTAAAAATAAAATATCAGAATCTTCAATATGATAATCATCAATCAAACTATTATAAATTGCAAAACTCTCTTCAAATTCATTAGCATAAATATCTATATAAGCAAGCGCTTTTAAAGCTCCTATGTCTTCATTAGTTTTTAAATATTGCTTTAATTTTTCTCTTTCTTGTTGTAAAAGACCTGAAATCTGCATTAATTTTACATAGTTATACCCTACTATTTTAGCACCACCAAATAATGAGCGATAATCTAATTTTTTATTAAGAAAATACATTTGAACATCTTTAGCATAGGCTTTTACATCTTTTTTATTATTTTTTAAAGAAAAATATAAAATATTTGCGATTATGTCATTATCACTTAAGTCTATTAAAACTTTTGATTTATCTATCATCTTGTCATAATCATTTTGCATATAAAATCCAAGAATTTCTAAACTAATATTACTAATATTATTTGTATTAGTTTGGTTCAAAAAACCTTGCATATTTACATAATCTTTTTTCTTAATTGAAAGCAATGCTAAATAATAATTTCTATCTTTTTCATCTTCAACATAATTTAAATTATATTGTAAATCTTGCTCTAATTTCGTAGTATCATCATACAATAAATCCGAACAAAATAAAGCATAAATTCCTGCTCTTAAATCCTTAGGGTCTAAATGATAACTAGCTAAAAAGTGCTTTTTTGCTAAATCATATTTGCCTAATAGTGCATATGCTAAACCTAAATCATATTGCAAAATACTATGCTGCGGATAAAGTTTTACTAATTCTTCTAATAATTCACTAGCACTCTTTATATCATAACTAAAAGCATAATTTAAAGCTTTTGTAATTTGTATATTTATCTTTGATAAAGTTTGACTATTTTTAAGATAATTTGAACTTTTATCTAAATCATCTAAGTAAATATTAACATTTGCCTTATTTATCATCTTAGTCGCACTTGTCGCATCAAATACCTTAAAAGGCGAAAAATAAAATATCAAATCATATTTTTGTTGCTTTGAATCTATAAAGGTTTTTTCATAAGTATGTTGAGCGTAATTTATATCAAATATCCTATCATCTATGGTTGTTTTTACATTATAGCTTGACTTAAGCCACTCTAAATCATTTTTCTCTAATTCTTTTAAAAACCTTGAAGCTTCTTGATATTCTGCTAATTTTATATCAACTAAAGCTAAAGCTAATTTTGTCTCTTTTGGTTTTATTCTTTTTTCAAGTGCATTTTTTAAATAAAATCTTGCTTTGTTATATTCAGCATTTCTTGCATAAAGCAATCCTAAAGATAAATTTTTATCATAAGAATCTTGTAAATTAATCTCTCTTATAGAATCAGAACTTTTATTAAATGAGCTTAATATTTTTGCTCTTAAATATCTTGCGTCGTTTTGATAAAGTGGATGGATTTGTTTATTTAATGCTTGTAAAGCTTCAGGATAAAATCCTTTATAAAAATTCACTAAACCTAAATAATAATAATAAAGGCTTGAGTTTTTTTCATTACTTAAATAAGAATATGCTAAATCTATATAATATTTAAATTCTTTATCTTTTTGTAATTTTAAAGCACAAACAGCAGCATTTAAAGCAGCCACCGTGTTATTTTCATTATTTTCTAAAGCCTTTTGAAAACTCTCTAAAGCTCCTTTATAGTTTGCTTGTTTCATTCTTGAAACTCCTAAATTATAATGCGAAAAACTCTCATTATATTTAGCTATATTTTCATATATTTTTAAAGCTTCACTTTTGTTTCCACTCTCGTATAAAGCATTGGCTTTTGCCACCATTAAATCTAATTTTTGGCTTTTAAATTGTTGAATGCTTATTTTTGGCTCTATTAGCTCATTTTGCTCAACTTTAATTTCTTTTGACTTATCTTGAGTAAAAATTAAAAAAAGCAAAACTACTAATAAAATAATAATAAGTAAAGAAAGTCCAGCGATTAAAATTATACTTTTTTTGCTGAACTTACTTTGTTTTACTGGAAGAGTATTTCCTTCTTCAATAACAATTACTTGTTCTTCTGCCATACTTTATCTTACATATATTTTTGTAATACTTCAGGTATTGCTATTGTGCCATCTTCTCTTTGATAATTTTCCATAATAGCTACTAAAGTCCTACCTACTGCAAGGCTTGAACCATTTAGTGTATGAGCTAATTTGTTTTTACCATTTTCATCTTTATATCTTATTTTTGCGCGTCTTGCTTGAAAATCATAGCAATTACTAACAGAGCTAATTTCACGATATTTATTTTGTGCTGGTAGCCACACTTCTAAATCAACGGTTTTTCCTGCACTAAAGCCCAAATCCCCACTACAAAGCATTAAATGTCTATGAGCTAAACCTAAGCTTGTTAATAAATCACTTGCGCAACTAAGCATATCTTCAAATACTTTATCACTATCTTCTTGAGTACTAATGCTTACAAGTTCAACTTTTCCGAATTGGTGTTGGCGGATAATTCCTTTTGTATCACGCCCTGCACTTCCTGCTTCTTTTCTAAAACAAGGTGAATAGCAAGTCATTTTGATAGGCAATTCATTTAAAGCTATAATTTCATCATTATATAGATTTGTTACACTAACTTCACTTGTAGGGATTAAATACAATTCTTCGCCATCAATTTTGAATAAATCATCTTTAAATTTAGGTAATTGTCCTGTGCCAAACATAGTATTAGCATTTACAATATAAGGAGTATTTACAAACTCAAATCCTCTTGAGCGGTTAAAATCTATCATATAATTATATAATGCTCTTTCAAGTCTTGCACCTTCACCGCGTAAAGCTACAAAACGACTTTTAGCAACTTTTACACCACGCTCAAAATCAAGCCAACCAAGTGCCACGCCTAAATCATGATGGTCTTTTGGAGTGAAATTAAATGTTGGTGGAGTTAATACCTTTTTAATCTCTACATTTTCTTCTTCATCATTTCCAATAGGCACACAATCAGCTATTAAATTTGGAATACAAGCTGCAATTTCATTTAATTTAGCTTCACTTACGCTTACTTTTTCGTTTAATTCAGCTATTTTTTTCTTATTTTCATCTAAAGACTTTTTAAGCTCACTTATATCTTCTCCTGATTTTGCTTTAAGTCCCATTTCTTTTGAGAATTTGTTTTGAAAACTTTGAGCGTTTTCTAATTCTATTTTTAACGCTTTTGTATCATTGTAGCTATCTAATAAACTTTTTAAAACTCCATCATCTACTTTTTTTGCTTTTAATTTTTGATTAAAAACTTCATAATTTTCTTCAATTTTTCTTAAATCTATCATAATTTCTCCTTATAAACTTAAAGCTTTATAAACTTGTTGCATTTTATTTTGCGCTAATATACTAGCTTTTTTTGCACCATCGTTTAATATATCAGCAATTTCTTTACCTTGCAATAATCTTTCATACTCACTTCTAGCCTTGTCAAAATACTCCCAAATAACATCACATAAATACAATTTAAAATGTCCGTATCCTTCTCCACCTTTTTCATACCTTGCACGAAGACTTGCTAAATCATTTTCATCTAAAAATAATTCAGCAATTTTATATATATTACAATTTTTCCAATCCTTAGGCTCTTCAATAGGAGTGCTATCGCTTACTATTTTATTTACTTGTTTTTTAAGTTGTTTATAACTTGTGAAAATATCAATAGTATTGCCATAACTTTTACTCATTTTAGCACCATCTGTGCCTACTATTGTTTGAGTATTTTCATCAACTAATGCTTCAGGGATAGTAAATACATTTCCAAATTCATTATTAAATTTAATTGCAATATCTCTTGTAATTTCTAGGTGTTGAATTTGGTCTTTTCCAACAGGAACTAATGGTGCATCAAACAATAAAATATCAGCCGCCATTAAAACAGGATATGAAAATAAGCCGTGATTTGCACTAAGACCTTTTGCTATTTTATCCTTGTATGAATGTGCTCTTTCAAGTAATCCCATAGGAGTAAATTGCGATAGTATCCAATAAAGTTCTAAGACTTCTTTAACATCACTTTGTAAATAAAATATACTTTTATTTGGATTTAATCCTAAAGCTAAAAATGCAGCTGCTGCTTTGTTAATATTATCTTTAAAATTACTAGCTGTTTTTTTATCCTTTAAAATACTTGTCATAGCGTGATAATTTGCAATAAACATTATCATTTCATTATCATTTTGTCTTTTCATCATTGGAGCTATTGCTCCAAAATAATTGCCTATATGCAAATCCCCACTTGGCTGAAGTCCTGTAAAAATTCTCATTTGTTCTCCATATCTTTACTTGTAATTTAAAATTTATGCTTAATATAGAGCAAAAAAATTAATAAAGGAGCTTAAATGCTATATGATTTAGTAGTAATAGGTGCAGGTCCAGCAGGAATTGCAAGTGCTTATGAAGCACATAAAAATGGTTTAAAAAATGTTTTATTAATAGAAAAAGCAGTAGAGAATTGTCAAACTTTTAGAACTTATTATAAAGATGGAAAAAGAGTTGATAAAGTTTATAATAAAATTGATATTCCAAACTTAGGAAATATACCTTTTGAAGATGGAACAAAAGAAAGCTCATTAGAATTATTTACAAGCCTTTGCGATGGTTCTTTTGAAGTAATGTTTTCAAATGAAGTTGAGAAAATCAAGCAAGTTGATGGAAATTTAGTTGTATATTCAAGTAAAGGCGAATTTAAAACAAAAAATGCAGTAATTTCAATAGGTAGAATGGGAAAACCAAATAAACCAAGTTATAAACTACCTTCAAAATTAAGTAAAGTTATCAATTTTAACGCAAACGACGCTAAAGAAAATGAAAAAATCTTAGTAGTTGGTGGTGGTAATAGTGCTGTTGAATACGCTGTTGATTTAAGTAAAAAAGCAAATGTTACATTATGCTATAGAAGAGCTGAATTTAGTAGAATTAATGAAATAAATCATAAAAATGTATATGAAGCAAAACTTACTTTAAAATTAGCAACTGATATTAGCGAAGTAAATGAAGTAGATAACAAACCTGAAGTTACTTATACTAATGGTGAAAAAGAGATTTTTGATAGGATAATTTATGGAATTGGTGGCTCTACTCCAGTTGATTTTCTAACAAATAGTGGAATAGAAATTGATGATAAAGGCGTTCCTACTTTTGATACAAATATGCAAAGTAATGTTAAAAATATTTTCGTAGCAGGAGATATTGCTAGTAAAAATGGAGAAAGCATAATAACTGCTTTAAATCACGCTAAAAAAATTGCTGATTATATTATTAAGGGTTAAGCTTGGCTAAGAAGAATTTAACACTATATAGCTTAGGTGCTTGTGCTGTTATTTTAGGTGGAATTTATTTTGTAATTCCATCTAAAGACACAAAAACAAACCAAACACCAATAAAACCACAAGTAAAAATAGAGCAAAAACAACAAACAAAACAAGTGCAATTGCCAAAACTTGAAGAACAAAACTATAAGATATTAAATGATAGAATTGTAAAGCTTACAAAGCAAATAGAAAGCTTAAAAAATAGCAATACCAAAGCCAATGAAATAGAAAATCTATATCAAGAAATTGAAAAATTAAAAATACAAAACGAACAATTAGAAACTAAGAATAATGAATTAGTTCATCGTTTAAATAACGAAAGTTTATTAGTAAATGAAAATAGCAAAAACTCATATCAGCAAATGATAGATAAGCTAAATGAAGATTTAGCAAATTATAAAAGCGAAAACGATAGTTTAAAATTAAGCTTAAATGATAAAGAAAACGCTGTTAAAAATCTAAATTCTTTACTAGGAACTCTTAGTAATCAAAAACAAATGGACGAATTTGAACACGATAATTTAGCAAGAAAATTGCAAGATGAATTAGATAAAGCAAATGCAAAAATCATAGCAAATCAAAAAAATTACACAGATGTGGTTAAAGAAAATGATATTTTAAAACAAAGAGTAAAAAATCTAGGGAATTTAGAAAGTGTAAATGCTGAATTAAGTAAAGTAAATAATGAACTTAACTTAAAAAATCTTGAATTAAGTAAAGAAATAAAAGCAGCAAGCAAGCTAAATGATGAATTAAAAAGTAATAATAATTCTGATTTTGTAAAGCTTAATTTGGATAATAAAAATCTCCAAGCAAAATTAGATGATGCCAAAACTTCAATATTAAAACTAAATCAAGTTAAAAATGATTTGGAACAAAAATTAGATAATTTAAAAAATATTGAAAAACAAAGAGATGAATTAAAAAATGAAGTTTTTCAAGCAAAACTAGAACTTGAAAAATCTAAAAACGAACAAACTAAAGTGATTAAGGATTTAAGTGATAAAAGCCAAAATTCACTTGATAATCTTACAAAAGAGCTAAATAAAGTTAATGAATCTAATGCTAAATTACAAGATAAAAATACAAAAAATGAAATAGCATTAAAAGATATGCAACTAAAAAATAAAGAACTAGAATTAGACTCAAAGAAAAAAGAAAAAGATTTAAGTGAAACAATAGCAAAACTTCAAAAAATTGATGAGCAATTAAAAGCAAGTAGTGCAAATAATATGGATTTAAAAACAAAATTAGATAATTTACAAAAAGAAAAAATAGAATTAACCACGCAATTAAATAAAATTAATAATGAGTTTTTAAACTATAAAAACGATAGCTTAAGTAACAAACAAAACGATGTTAAAGACTTAAATAATAAGCTTTACGAAAGTTCAAAAGCTTATGATGAGCTAAATGTAAAATATATTGCTTTAAAAGAAGAATATGCGGCTAAAGAACTAGATAATAATAAAGCAAAACAAGAAAACAAAACACTTTTAGATGAGATTGAACAACTAAAATTAACTATTAGTAAGGATACAAATTCTGAAAGAGTTTTAGCCTTAGAAGAAGAAAAAGATAAGCTATTAAAACAACTAAATGAAATAAATATCAAAACTTTAAATAACTATAATCAAGAAAATAGCGAACTAATAGCAAAAAAAGAAAAAATTCAAGAATTAGAAAAAAAACTTGAATTAGCTCAAAAAGGAAGTTCGTTAAATACAAATAGTTTAAAACTACAAGATACTTTTGTTTGTGATGATATAAAATCAGGAGTAATTGGACTTAGTAAAACTTGCTCGCTTGAACTTGATAAATTCTTAGCAAAATATAATCAAAATTATTTATATGAGATAACTCCTATAATTGATGATAGTGGCTTTAAGAGTTTAAGTGCTATTGATGGAGTTCATATGGCTAGCAAAGAAGTGCAAAGATTAACTCGCTTAGCTAATTTTGGATTATCAAAAGATAGAACAAAAAGTGCTGCAAGTTATATAAAATCAAAAATTCCTAATGCACTAATTAGCTCAAGTTTAGAGCCTGAATACTCAAAAGACAATAAAAAAGGCTTTATTTTAAGAGTTTATAAATGATAATTTATCAATATAAAAACGGCTATCGCTACAATAGTGATAGCATAATTTTATATGATTTTATAAATAAAGATAAGCTTAAAGGAATAGGACTTGATATTGGTGCTGGGAGTGGAATTTTAAGCCTATTATTAAGCGAAAATAAAAATATAAAAATAGATGCAATTGATATTCAAGAAGAAAATGTAAAACTATGCAAAAAAAATTATGAAAAAAATAATCTTGATTATAAAGTAATTTTAGGTGATATTAAAGATTATAAAGTTTATAATTATTATGATTTTATAATCTCTAATCCACCATTTTATTCTAAAATGCAAGCACAAAATAAGCATTTAAATATTTCAAGACATATTGATTTTTTGCCACTTGAAATATTGCTAAAAAGTGCTGATAAATTATTAAAACCAAAAGGTTTTTTATATTTTTGTTATGATGCTAAAAAAATTGATTTAATATTTGAAACCTTAAAAAATACGAATTTAAAATGCGAAATAATAAGATTTATTCACACAAAAGCAGAAAAACCATCAAATTTAGTATTAATTAAAGCAAGAAAATTAAGCAAAAGCGATGTGCTGATTTTGCCACCTTTAATATGTAACGATAGTAATGGCACAACAAAAGAATTTAATTCAATTTATCAAAATATCAAGGTTCAAAGTTATGATTTACAATAAAGATTACTCATATTCATTTGATGAGAGTAAATGCAGTGAGTGTGGCGGTAAGTGTTGCACGGGTGAGAGTGGTTATATATTTTTAACTAGCGATGAAATTATCCAACTAGCTAAGATAAAAAATACAACTTTTAATGATTTTGTTAATAAATATTGCATTAAAGTAGGCGTTAGGTTTAGCCTAATTGAAAAACCATATAACAATGGTTTTGCTTGTATATTTTTTGATGAAATTAATAAAAATTGTGGAGTATATGAAGCAAGACCTATGCAATGTAGAACATTTCCGTTTTGGGAATATTTTAAAAATAACCTAAAGGAGCTTAAAAAAGAATGTATTGGAGTAAATTAATACTAATCTTATTAGCTAGTATTACTTTTGCTGATAGTATTGATGATTTGCGTTTAAATGCAATGTTAAACGAAAATAATAATGCTAAATTATCTAGCGAATCATATTTAAAATTATATGATGAAACAAAATTAAAAGCTTATTTAGAAAATGGAATAAAACAAGGTTTTATTGCTAATTTAAATATGGATAAAGCAGTAAATACTTTAAGAGATATTGATAAAGATAATAATTTAATCAAAAAACTAGACATTGTTAAATTAGTAGAACAAAAAAATTATAAACAAGCAAAAAAAGAATATTACAAATTCATATCAAAAAACGAAGATTTTACACTAGCTAATGCTATGAGTAAGGAGCTGTTTAATCAAGGATTAAAAAAAGAAGCCTTACAAATATCTAAAGATTATTATAAAAAATATAGCAATTTATACTCATTATATTTATATATTGAAATGCTTATGGCTAACGAAAAATATAAAGATGTAGTAAAACTAACAGAAGAATTTAATAAAACCGCAGAAGAAAATAATAAAGTAGATACAGAATTAGCTCCTTTTTTATTAATGCGTTTAAATGCTTTAAAAGCTCTTAATATGTGGGAGAAAACGATTAGATTAGACCCTAAAGGCTATTCAGAACAAATATTAAAATTATTTAAAGAAAAAGATTATAAAAATATCAAAGAATATACTAAATTAGTGCCTATAAATCCTGATTATTCATTGTTTTTGTTGTATAGATTAGAAGCGCTTTATGAACTTAATAATTCTTCAGATATTAATGAGATTTTTAGATTAGGAATGAAGCTTTATGAATTTACAAATAATAAAGATATTTTATACACAATAACTAAGAAATTATTGGAATTTAACAAGAAAAAAGAACTTTATGAAATAGCTAATTTAGATGATGAATTAGCTTATAAAGTATATTTTAATTTAAAAGAATATAAAAAACTTAGTGAATTTTTATATCAAAAAGCAATTAAAGAAAATAATAATAGTTATTTAATAGAATCATATATATACGAAATGCTAGATAATCCTAAAGAATTTGATTATTTCAAATTAGATGAATTAGTAGCTAAAGGTGGCGTTGCTCCTAATATGCTAAATATATATGCTTATACAATAATTGATGAAAAAATTGATATTGCAAAAGGTATAAAACTAATACAAAAAGCTTTAGAACAAGAACCTGATAATGCTTATTTTCTTGATACTTTAGCTTGGGGATATTATTTAATAAATGATTGCAAAAACGCACAAGAAACTATGCAAAAAGTATTACAAAACGAAGATGTTTTAAATGAAGATGAAATAAAACTACATAATCAAAGGATAAATAAATGCAAGAATTAAGCAAAGAAATTCTAATAAAAAGCCTTGGATTTAATCTGTTTTATCCAAGAGATTTAAGTGAATTTAAAAATGAAATAATTAAATTTAGCTATGACTTAAATGATTTAAATGATGCTTTTATTACCAGTGATTTTGATGAGCTAGGTTATGCTAGGCGTTATGTTAAAAAACATTTATTTTATTATTCAAAAAACTTAAGCGAAGATGAATTAATCAAAGCTAGTATTTACGGAGCTGATGGGATTATTTTGGATAAAATTGCTAATAATGATTTATTAAATCTTGCAAAAAATTGTGGTTTTAGCTTAGGATTTTTAGCTAAAAATAATATAGATTTATTTAAAGCTACCATAAAACAATTTGATATTTTTATTGCTAACGATAAATTATTAAAAAATGTTCCAAATACTAAATATAAAGGAATTCTTAATGCAACACCTAAAAGCACCTTGGCGTGATAAATATTTTAAAGAAGATAGAAGTTTATGTCCTTTTTGCGAAGATAGTGAAGTGCTAGTTTATGAAGATGAGTTATGTAGGGTTTTAATGAATAAATATCCTTATTCTCCAGGACATATTCTAATAACTCCTAGAAAGCATGTTGAGTTTTTAAACGATTTAGATGAGATAATTTGGCTTAGAATGGCAAAAATAGCTAGATTTGCTGAAAATATTATGAGAACAACCTTGCACGCACAAGGAGTAAATATCGGACTTAATTTAGGCGATGCAGCAGGTGCTGGTATAGCAAAACACTTGCATTTACATGTCTTACCAAGATGGCATAAGGATACTAATTTTATAACCACTATTTGTGATACTAGAGTTATAGGGACTAGCCTAGATGAATTATATTTAAAGATAAAAGAGAGCTTTAAAAACTACAATGCAGCTAATTAGTGCTAAAGAATTTTTAAATATTAATAAAAATATTTTAATAGACGCAAGAAGTCCAAATGAATACAAAAAAGCACATTTAAAAAAAGCCTTAAACTTTTTTGCTTTAAATAACGAAGAGCATAAATTAGTAGGGACAAAATATGCTACTAATAAATTTAACGCAAAGTTATTAGGAGCTAGTTTTATTTGTAAAAACACAAGCATTCATCTTAAAAAAATACAAAATATAGCAAATCCACATAAAGATGAAATATATATTTATTGTGCTAGGGGCGGTCAGCGAAGTGGCGCGATAGGTCATATTTTAAGTGAGATTGGATTTAAAGTCTATAAATGCGAAGGTGGTTTTAAAGAACTTAGAAACGAGATGATTTCATATCTTAATAGCTATCAAAATCCTAATTTTGTAAGCCTAGCAGGAAATACAGCTTGTGGTAAAACAAGGCTTTTAAAATTACTTGATAATAAAATAGATTTAGAAAAATTAGCCCATCATTTCGGCTCAACTTTTGGCTCTCGTGGGTTTTTACAACCTAGCCAACAACAATTTGATATAAATCTAATAAATGAATTAAAAGTATTAAAAGATGCAAAAGTATTCATAGAAGCAGAGAGCAAAAACATAGGAACTATAACTTTATTTAATAATTTTTACGAGCAAATGAATAGCGGTATTAAGGTGTTTTGCGAAGCTAGTTTGGATATTAGAGTGCAAAATTGTGTGAATGATTATCAAAACATTAGCTCGGAGTTTTTTTATTTTTGTCTTGAGAGATTAAAGCCTTATTTAGGAAATGCCTTAGTTTATGAGCTAAGCACTGCTTATAATAATAAGGATTTAAAAAGTGTAGCAAAAATACTTTTAGTCAATTATTATGATAAGGTCTATAAAAAACCTAAGGAATTTGATTTATTATTAAATCTTGATGATTTAGAAAAAGCTAAAAATGAGTTAATGAAATTGTAATTTTATAATCTAAAGGATTTTTATGGATAATGTAAGCTCAAGCATATTAACTTTTGATAAATTAACCGAACGAAATCTTAGCATACCTGATTATCAACGCCCTTATGTATGGGAATTAAAACAAATAAAAATGCTTTTAAAAGATATTGAAAATAGTGAAAGTGGAGCTTTGCTTGGCTCTATTATTTTACACGAAATCAAGCGAGATGATAAAACAATTTATGAAGTAATAGACGGACAGCAAAGACTAACTACGATTAAGCTTATTCTGATGGTGTTAAGTGAATATAAAATTGTTATGGAAAATCACAATGGATATAGTAACTACCTAAGTAATGTAAGCTTTTTTCATAAAATTTCTCAAGATAATATCAAGACTAATTACGAGTATATTAAAAACTATTTGAGTAATAAAGATAAGGCTAAAGATTTTTTAGAAAATCTAGAAAAAACTCAATTTATAATAGTAGCTACAACAAAAGCCGATGATGCTTTTATCTTTTTTGACAATACCAACTCAAAAGGCAAAAAGCTAGAAAACTATGATTTAATAAAAGCTTTTCATTTACAAGCCATGCAAGAGCATCATAAAGATTTGCAAAATGCTAATGCTAGATATTTTGAGAGCGTTATAAATGCCGATAAAGATAATATCAATAAATTTTTAAATCAAATACTAAATTTTACTAGGAAAATCATCAAACAAGAGCACGAAAGAACCAAGTGGTGGAGTGATGATTTGATATTTGATGAGTTTTGTAAAGAAAATTTATCAGGGCCAAGTTCGTGTGATTATGGAATTATTAGCGATTTTGCAAATGGGGTTGAGTTTTTTGAATATTTTAGAAAATTTTATGAAATGATAAAAATCATAAAGCAAGCAGATTTTTATCAAAAGTTAAATCACTTAGATGGGACAGGATATTTGCAAAACGCATTATGTATGTGTATGGTGGTGTTTATGGATAGGTTTAAAAGTGGTAATTTTAACAAGATGATAAGATTTACTACAAGGATTATTTATATAAATAGACTTATCTATAAAAGTGTGCGATGGGAAAGCACGATGGGTAGTAGTGAAAAAATCATAAAAACTATATTCTTAAATAATTATGAGAGCAAGATTTATGAAAGTCTTGATGAGATAGCTAGGGAGTGTTATGCGTATGAGCAAGAAAAGATCGCAGAAAATCCAATCGATGGTGGAAAGCGTAAAGACTATAAAGAGCTATGTAAAGATTATTTAAATGAAGAATTTAAAAAATATGGGGTTTTAGGTCATTATGTAGGATAATAAAATGAAACAATATAAAGAAACAACTTCGCAGATTTGTAGTTTAGGTGAAATTTTATCAAATAATGAATTTAATAAAATATTTATAATTCCGCCTTATCAAAGGCTTTATGCTTGGAAAGATGAGCAAATAAAAGCTCTTTTAGATGATTTTAAGAATTGTATGAATGATAATAACAAATCTCATTTTATAGGAAATGTTGTGGTGGCTAACAACGAAGATAATTTTGAGCTTGTAGATGGTCAGCAAAGGCTTAGCACGATATTTTTCTTATGTGTGTATATGTGCTTTAAAAATAACAAAATGCAAGAAGCAAAAGGAGATTTTGAAAAAGCTTATAAATTTGCTTTTGTTCAAAAAGGTAAAGAAGAAAAATGCAGAATTCATATGCCTATTAGAGAAGATGATGAAAATGCTATTTGGGATTATGATTTTGAAAAAACAAATGCAAATATTAAATTAGCTTTTGATTATTTTGATGAGTATTTTGAAGACAATGAGCTAAAAAGCTTTTGTAATTTTATCTTTACTAATGTTAAGCTTAATCTAGTGATTTTAGGCGATCAAGTCGAGATAAATAAATACTTCGTAAGGATGAATAATACAGGCGTTCAGCTTGATGGCACAGATATTTTAAAGGCAAGGTTATTAAAACTAATAAGTGATAATGATAACAGCCAAGTTACAGAATACGCTAGGATATTTGATGAATGTTCGCAGATGAATTATTTTTCTGATTTTTCTAAAAATTATGAGAATACAAGTGGGGAAGCTCCAACTATTAACAATATAATTGATAATGCAAAAAAAATACAAAATTATTCAAATAATGATAATAACCGAGCAGAATTTGAGAGTATAATTGATTTTCCTACCTTTGTTTTGCATGTTTTTAAGATTTTATCAAGGCAAGAATTAAAAGAAGAACCTAGTAAAAAGATTTTCAAAGAAGGAACACAAATATTAATAAAAAAAGACAAATTCCTTGAAAACACTTGGGATAAATTAAATGTTAATTTGGAAGCAGAACAAGCAAAAATAATCATAAAAGCTTTAAAAGATTATAGAATCATCTTTGATGCATTTGTGATAAAGAAAAAATTAGAAGATGGCGATAAGGCTTATTATAAATTTAACAATATAAAAGATGAAGAATTAAATAAAGATGAGAATTTCAAAAATAATTTAAAGGCTTTAGAAACTATTCAAAACTATCTAAGAGTAGCAAGGCGTGGGGATAATATCAACTACCACCACTTTTTAACACATTATTTAGAATTTTGTAAAAATAAAATCATAGAAGAGCAAAAAGAAATAACTAATGAAAATTGTTTGGAAATATTAAAAAACAATGCTGACAAACTTAAAGACTACCTAAAAAATATTGATGACTTTTTGGCAATCAAACAATTTAATATGGCAAATGATACTTTAAACAATAAACCAAATTTAATTGATGAAATTAATGCAATAAATTTTGGCGATACAATTTCAATAAAAGATGATTTAAGTAATATAAATGAAGATAAATTTAGTTTTTTAAACTATAACAATCGTGGAAATTATAAAGTAAATCTTACTTACTGGTTTCATCGTTTGGAATATTATTTGTTAATCAATAAGGATGAAGATAATAATGAATATTCAAACTATCAAAAAAATTATCGTTTTAGATATATTAATTCAATAGAGCACATTCACGCTCAAAATATCGCTTACGGTGATGGATTTAAAGATGAAATTTTGCATAGTTTTGGTAATTTAGCATTAATTAGCTCTAGTGAAAATTCAAGCTTAAGTAACAATTCTTTTATAGCCAAAAAAGACTGGTTTAAAAATAATGATATTATGAGCCTTAAGCTTTTTAAGGTATTTGAAAATGACAATTGGGATGAAGAAAAGGTAATAGCCCACCAAGATGCAATGCTAAAAGTCTTACAAAAATCATTTGAAAATACATAAAATAAATTCAAATACACGAGATGAATTTGTTTCGTGTATCTTTAATCTAAATTAAATAATTTTGCGAGAGTGAAGTTCTTAAACCAAATATAAAATTAAAATGAAATTCCTAATTAAAATTCTAAAAAAAATTTTTTAGAAAAATCACATATGGACATAATCAGGCACTTGATTATGATACAATCGCTAAAATCAAAGAAGTAAAAATGTTAAAATTAATAGAAAAGATATATGGTGATAAAATAACTTTAGCATATAGCGAAGAAGGTTTATTTATAGAAGAAGGCGTTGTTTTAAAGATTATTTATAATATATTATTAAAAGATGTCAAAGGCTGTGGTATTCACGAATATACCTTTTTTCAACTTTCTCAAATGTTAGAAAATATTAAATGCGGAGTATTGAAAGCATATGATAATTACGATGCAATAAATGTAGAAAATGGTTGTATTATATATACAAATTTACCGCAAGACTGCAACTTTTATGAATATGTTGAAACGATGAATAATATATACAATAGACTAGAAGAAGGTGTAGTGTTTTTTGACCAAAACATAGAAGATGAGTTTAAAATATTTGTCTTAAGCCCTACAAAGCCTTTAGTTCAAAGTAAAATTTCAAATAAAAACAATCTAAAACCAACTACAAAAGAAGAATTAAAAGAGCTAGTAAATGATGAAAGCATTTATCTAGGTGATATTGATACAAGTTTAATTACCGATATGAGTTGGCTTTTTTATGATTGTAAGCGAAGTGATTTTAGTGGGATTAACGAGTGGGACACTAGCAAAGTGCTTAATATGAGTGGGATGTTTGCTCATTGTTATTATTTTAATGAAGAGCTTAGTTTTGATACTTCTAATGTAGTTGATATGAGTTTTATGTTTGCTGATAGTAATTTTAACAATAAACTTTCATTTAATACAAGTAATGTAAAGGATATGAAATTTATGTTTTTTATATGTGATTTTAATCAAAAACTTGATTTTGATACTTCTAATGTAAAAGATATGAGAGGTATGTTTGCAGGTTGCTTAGATTTTAATCAATTACTTAAGTTTAACACAAGCAATGTAGAAGACATGAGTGTTATGTTTTCTTGTTGTGAAAAGTTTAATCAAAAACTTGCATTTGATACTTCTAATGTAAAAGATATGAATGCAATGTTTGCATATTGTTTTAATTTTAATCAAGAGCTTGAATTTGATACAAAAAATGTAGAAAATATGGAAAATATGTTTTATTATTGTAAAAGTTTTAATCAAAAGATCGAATTTGATACTTCTAATGTAAAAGATATTGTAGATATGTTTAAAGAGTGTAAGAGCTTAGAGAAACTACCTAGATTTTACACAGATTACTTAGAAAATAAATGTGAATAGAATATAAAAACTAAATATTATATAGTATAAATCAAAGGATAATATATGAAAGTTTATGCACAATTTTTTAATGATAATGGCAACGAATTTAGATTAAATACATTACTATGTTTTGGGACAAGTAGCGAATTGATAGGTAGTATTGTTATGTTAAACCCTGGCTCTGCAACACCTAATGATAATGTAGCTGATTTAGAAAAAATTAGTAATTTTTATAAAGATAAAAAACAAATAGACTTAGGTAACTGGAAATTTTTTTCTTCAGATAGCACAATGAGACAGGTTGAAAAAATGTTTAATGGCTCGTATATAGGCAAACCAAAAGAACTAAATGGAGTTATTCAAATATTTAATTTATTTAATCTAAAAAATCAAAATTTAAATCAAGCTATATATGATTTAAACACGATTAAAAGTAGGTTTTTATTTAGCGATGATATTGATTTTTACAACAAAAGTGTTTATTTTGGTTTTAGTCAAGCGATTTTTCGTAATGATGTGTTGTATAATAAAGCAAAAGATATTTTTACAAAAACTTCAAAAAGTCTTAAATCTATTTATAGTGATAATTTTGATGATAATTCATTTTATCATCCAGGGTATATAAACAGAGCTTATAAACGGGAAAATATACGAAATTTATTAATAAAATTTAATAAAAGTATTTAATTATTCTTAAATTTGTTAAAAATAAAATTAAAAACTATATCAAGTAAGTTTATCTTATGTATTTTCTAATATTAATATAATATTAATTATTAATATAAGTTTACTTAAATAAAAATTGTTTTATATTATATGGTTTAAAAAATAAAAAATATATTTTAGAATTGTCTAAATTTTAATACAAATTTTAAATAGGAATTTGTGTTTAAAAAGTCTTTAGATAAAACGACTAAAATAGCCCTAAAGGATAAATTATGGATTTTACACATTTACATTTACATACAGAATATTCGCTTTTAGATGGCGCAAATAAAATTGATGAATTAGCAAAAAGATTAAAAGAGTTAAATTTTAAATCTTGTGCAATAACTGATCACGGGGTTATGTTTGGAGCAATTCATTTTTATAAAAGTATGAAAAAGCACGGAATTAAGCCTATTATTGGATTTGAAGGCTATTTGCACGATGATGATGATTTAAGCAGCACTGCAACCAATCGCCGTTGGCATATATGTTTATTTGCTAAAAATCAAAAAGGCTATGAAAACCTTATGTATCTTACTTCAAGAGCTCATATAGATGGTTTTTATTATCGCCCTAGAATTAATAAAAAATTATTAAAAGAATATAGCGAAGGTATAATTTGTAGCTCTGCTTGTCTTGCAGGTGAGATTAATTGGCATTTAAATGATAAAGAAGTTCGTCGCAATGGAAAAACAAATGCTGATATGGGTGCTAAAGGCTATGAAGGTGCAAAAGCAGCCGCACTTTGGTATAAAGAAGTTTTTGGAGATGATTTTTATCTTGAAATTATGAGAATGGGTATAAATTCTCAATTAAATATAGATACAAATATACTTAAATTAGGAAGAGAATTAGGCATAAAAGTAATAGCTACAAATGATTCGCATTATACTTATAAAGATAGGGCTCAAGCTCAAAATATCTTTATGGCAATTAGCACAGGAGATATTGTAGGGGTTGATCCTGAAAGTGATGAAGCCAAAAAAGACAATGGCTTAAGACACACAATGAGTGAAATCTATGTAAAAAGCGCTGAAGAAATGCACGAATTATTCCTTGATGTGCCTGAAGTTGTGCAAAACACTCAAGAAATAGTTGATAAATGCAATTTAGAGCTAAACTTAGGAAACCCTACTCCACCAAATTTTAAATTCGCTCTTGAATACGCTGAAAAAATTGGCTTAGAATTGCCTAGTCAAGATATGTTTAGCTTTAGCAATGATGATGTATTGTTTGAAAGGCTTTGCTGGGATGGGCTTAATAAGCGTTTAGTATATATTGATGGGAGCAAACACGAAACCTATAAAGAGCGTTTAAGAACTGAAATAAATATTATTAAAAATATGCGTTTTAGTGGTTATATGCTAATCGTTCATGATTTTATAAAAGCTGCTAAGGATATGGGTATTCCTGTTGGACCTGGTAGGGGCTCTGCTGCAGGTTCATTGGTATCGTTTTGTTTAGAAATAACTGATTTAGACCCACTTCCTTATAATCTACTTTTTGAGCGTTTTTTAAATCCTGAGCGTGTATCTATGCCTGATATTGATGTGGATTTTTGTCAAAATAGGCGTGAAGAAGTAATTGATTATGTTGTAAAAAAATATGGTCGCTATAACGTAGCCCAAGTAATTACCTTTGGTAAATTACTTGCAAAAGGTGTTATTCGTGATGTTGCAAGGGTTTGTGATTTACGCATAAAAGATGCTGATACTTTAGCAAAATTAGTCCCTGATGAGCTAAAAATCACTCTAAAAGATGCTTACGAAAAAAACCCTGATATTAAGGCTTTCATTGAAGATTTAGACAATCGTGCAGAGTATAAAAATATAGTTTGCCACCCTGATGATGTAAGGGGCAAAAGCAAAATCGGAACTAGAGTTTGGGAGTATTCATTAGCACTTGAAGGACTTAATAGAAACGCAGGAATGCACGCTGCTGGAGTGGTAATTTCAAACGAAGAATTATGGAAAAAAACCCCATTGTTTAAACAACCAAAATCAGACGCATTAGTAACTCAATATATGAAAGATTATCTTGAAGATGTTGATTTGATTAAGTTTGACTTCTTAGGACTTAAAACTTTAACCGTTATTGATAATGCTATAAAACTCATTAAAAAACGCCATAATATAGATATAGACTGGAACAAAATTGATGTAAATGATAAAGGCGTTTATGATTTAATTCAAACAGGAAATACTCTTGGGATTTTCCAAATAGAAAGCTCGGGAATGCAGGATTTAAATGCTAGGCTTAAGCCAACTTGCTTTGAAGACTTAATCGCTGTTTTAGCACTTTATCGCCCAGGGCCACTTGATAGTGGAATGGTTGATGATTTTATAGATATTAAGCACGGAAGAAAACCAGCTGTATATGCTTTCCCTGAATTAAAGCCTATTTTAGAGCCAACTTATGGGGTTATTGTATATCAAGAGCAAGTTATGCAAGTAGTTCAAACCATTGGTGGATTTAGCTTAGGTGGAGCTGATTTGGTTCGTCGTGCTATGGGTAAGAAAAAGCTTGAAGAAATGGTAAAATTAAAAGGAGAATACCTAGAAGGTGCTATAAAACAAGGCTTTGATGAGAAAAAGGCTGATGATTTATGGGAGCTTATCTTAAAATTTGCTGAATACGGCTTTAACAAATCTCACTCAGCAGCCTATGCTCTAGTAGCCTTTCAGACTGCTTATCTTAAAAAATATTATGAAACAGAATTTATGGCAGCACTACTAACTAGCGAAGAAGGAAAAGTTGAAAAAATTGAAAAATATAAAGATGAGCTAGATAGATTAGGAATAGAGCTTTTACCACCTAATATAAACGATGGCACAAGGGAATTTAACGTTACTATAAAAGATGGAAAAGCTGCTATTGTCTATGGACTTGGCTCAATTAAGAGCTTTGGAATTCCTAGTGCTGAAGGGCTTGCAAAAGCTAGGGGAAATAAGCCATTTAGCGATATGAAAGACTTTATTGCAAGGGCTGATGCTGCTTATATGAATAAAAAAGGCTTAGAAGCTTTAGCTAAGACGGGTTGTTTTGAATGTATTGGGATTAATAGAAAAAGTGCTTTAAATGCAATTGATTATATTATTAATGAGTTTAAAGCAAAAAAAGAGCATGATAAAAGATTGCAAGAGAGTTTATTCTCTCAATTTGAAACAGAATATCATAGTAGTATTGATATTACAAACCAAGAAGAATTTAGCGTAGCAGAATTAGCCGAGTTTGATAAAGAATATTTAGGAATATATCTTGGCTCACACCCGCTAGATGAGTTTAAAAAAGAAATTAAATCAATTGAGCATTATAAAAGTAGTGATTTTGAGAATTTAGATGATGGGGAATATCAAGCATTTTGCTTAGGAATTATTGAAGAAGTTGATTTTAAACAAAGCAAAAGCGGTAAAAGCTATGCAAACATTAAAGCACTTGATTATTATTCAAATTTTAATATTTTGTGTTTTAACCCTGATTTAATAGATGTTTTAGCATCAAAATATAAAGCAATGAACCTAGCAGCTCAAGATGTAAAAACCAAAAAATCTCTTTACGCATTTATTTTAAATCTTAAAAGAGATAATGCAAAAAATACTTTATTTTTAAATAATTTAATAGAAGTAAATGCTAGTGAAATAGGTGTAAATACTGATGATAAAAATGCTCTTGGATATGAAGTGTTTAGCAAAAAGGGTGGTAAAAAAATTAAAGGTGATATTAAAAGATTTTCTCATCTAACTCAAAATATTGAATACTTAAAAAGTAGCGATTTTAACAAGGCTGATTATGGAGATTACAATGCTTTTTGCTTAGGAATAGTAACTGAAGCAGAATTTAAAGTAAGCAAAAAAAATAAAGCCTTTGCTAAGCTTAAAGTGGTTGATGAAGGTGGAGAATTTGATATTTTATGCTTTAATGATGAAGTGTATAAAAAGCTAGAAAATGAGTTTTTTAGTAAAGAAAAAGAAGAGAATTTATATGGATTTGAAGTTAGTTTAAGGGCTGATGAGAATGGAGTTGGGGTATTTATTGATGATTTTTTCTTAATTACTAACGGGCTTATAAAAGAGCCAAGTGAGAATAAAAACTCATTAGGTTATGTGGTATTTGAAAAACGAATAGCAAAACCAAGAAGGCAATATTCTAAAGAAAATAAAGAAGAATTCACGCAAAACCCAAAAGCCTTTGAAGGAGAATTCATACAAATTGATTTATTAAATATCAGTGCAGAGATTTTGCAAGAAATCACAAGATTGATTAAAGAAAATTTAAGTCAAAATGTAAGTGCAAAAGAAATAGTTTTAGAATTTTTAGATGATTCTTGTGTGAATAAGTATTCAAGAAGATTTGGTTTAAATAATGAAGCTATAGAGAAAATAAAGGAATTATCAAAAATTAGCTAAAAAATTAATATTTAAATTCTAGTGGATAAAGAATTTATAAAATAAACTATAAGACTTTATCCACTAAATAATCTTTTAATTTTATAACTAACTTAGATAAAAGTAAAAGAATTTAAAACATAGATTTTTAATAAGTCCTTATTAAGTATAAAATGCTAGTTAAGTAACATAAAATAAGTTGTATAAAAATTTTAAAAAAGCTTTAGAATTAGGCGTTTGCTAGTATTTTTTAAAGTTAGATAAGACTTAAAGCTTTCAAAACTAAAATAGATTTTTCTTACATGGTTTAAACTGATTAGCTAAGTGTAAGCTCTCATAAAGCAAACCTATTAGCTAGAATAAATATCTTTAAAACCATTGATTGTTATGATTTTTATAAAAAAAGCAATACGCAAAAATACCTAAAAGAATACGAAAATCAAATTCTAAACAAAATAATAAATGCTTAAAATAATAATTTAAAATAACAAATTAGTATAATTTACTTCCAAAAAAGGAGATAAATTGAAAAAGTTATTGTGTTTTATACTTTTAAGCATTTGCATTATCGGTTGTTCTAAAACAAATATGCTAGAAAAAATCAAATGCGATCAAGATGATTACATTGCTTGTGTTCTCTTAGGCTCTAATTATAAAGATAATTATGGTTATCAAAAGGCTGCACAACTAGCTACAAAAGCTTGTAATGATGAAGATTTTGAAGCTTGCTATCATTTAGGAGTTTTATATGAAAACGCACAAGGAGTAGAGCAAGATTACACTAAAGCATTTAATCTTTATAAAAAATCTTGCGAAGGTGGGTTTATTTATAGTTGTAATAATTTAGCTGGTTTATATGTTAGCGGAAATGGCACAAAACAAGACTATGCAAAAGCAGTAAAGCTTTATACTAAAACTTGTGGTGATGAGTATGCTGTTAGCTGTTATAATTTGGGATTTTTATATAATGTTGGAGTGGGTGTAAAGCAAGATTATACAAAAGCAATTCAATTTTATACAAAAGCTTGCGATAAAAACTATGCGAGTGCTTGTAGTAATTTAGGAACTTTATACCAAAAAGGTGAAGGTGAAAAACAAGATTTTGTTAAGGCTGTAATATTCTATCATAAAGCTTGTGAGAAAAATAATGCAATAGGTTGTATCAATTTAGGGTTTATGTATTTTAAAGGACAAGGTATAAAGCAAGATACTCAAATAGCTAAACATTTTTTCAATAAAGCTTGTGATTTAGGCAACAATATAGGTTGTGAGAATGCTATGCAACTTAAATAAATAGATTTAATTATTTTTAACTAAAAAATCTATATAAAAATAGTGATTTAATGTAATTTCTATATATAAATTTAACTAAGTAAGAATATTTTTGCTTAGTTAAAAATAAAATTAGCTTTATAAAAAGTGTGTTAAAAACACAAAAACATTTTTATTTGTAACGAGCGTAAATAAATCAATTTTGTTTTATGAAAAGCTTGGGTTTTGCATAGAGCAAAAATAAGAGATTAAAAAACTTTTTTTCAAGTGAAAATGCCTAGATAATGCTACAAGATATAAATAGGATTAAATAAGAGTTTTCGTTTCTAGCAAATCTAAAGGCAGCTATGACACTAAAGAATTTGTAATGCAAGATTTTAATGGCTATGTATATATAATTGCACAAAAAAATAATTAAATTTAAAGGAAAATTATGAAAGCAGCAGTTTTAAATAATTTTAAAAGTGATTTAGAAATAAAAGAAATTGATATTCCAAAAATAACAGATGATGAAGTTTTAATTAAAGTAACTTATGCAGCCGTAAATCCACTAGATAATCTTATAAAAGATGGCGCACTAAATATAATAACTCCTTATAAATTACCACTAATTTTAGGCAATGAATTAGTAGGAGTTATAACTAGCATAGGTAAAAATGTAAAAGAATTTAAAGTTGGGGATAGAGTTTATGCAATGTGTGAAAAAGCATTTGCTGAATATGTAACGATAAATCATAAGTATATAGCAAAAGTGCCTGAATATTTAAAAGATGATGAAGCAGCTTGCGTGCCACTAGCCTCTTTAACATTTTTACAAGCTATTAAATTAATGAATGCTAAAAATGAAAACTCAATATTTATTTCTGGAGCTAGTGGGAGTTTTTAAAATCTTGCTTTGCCACTTGCAAAAGAGTTTAAAATATATGCTAGCGGAAATGCTAATTTTAAGCAAAAAGCCTTAGAATTAGGCGTTTGCGAGTATTTTACAAAAAGCGATGATTATACAAAAATTAAAGTAGATTTTGTAATAGATTGCATTGGTGGAAATGAAACTTTTAAGCAGTTTAAAATCCTAAATAAAGGCGGAAAGCTAGTATCTTTAAAGGGTATGCCTGATATGAAATTTGCTAAAAGCTTGAAGCTTTCAAAACTAAAGCAGATTTTATTTTATTTTGCAGGACTTAAGCTAAACAATGCAGCTAAAAAAGTAGGCTGTGAGTATCATTTTATGTTTGTTAATAAAAACGGCGAAGAGCTTAAGCAAATATCTTCTATGCTAGATAATATAAAATACCGCCCATCAGTCGGTGAGATTTTTAGCCTAAATGATATAAACCAAGCTTTAAAAAGTGTAAAAAATAACAATAAAATCGGTAAGGTTTTGATTAATTTAAATAATTAGAACGCTTATAAAATATCTTTCTAATTTAAATTCTAAGAATTTAAATTAGACTAATTATATTTATATTTTAGTTAAAAAACTCAGGGTGTTTGTCTTTTAATAAAGCCATAGTTTCTAAAATAAGCTCAAAATCATCTTCACTCTTAGCTTCATCAATTAGCTCAAGATAAGTAAATGCAGCCTTTTCTAAGCAATTTTTCTTAACTCCTGCATAATACAAAGCAGCTTTGTGCATTAAAGCAATCTCATACATTAAATCTTCAATTTCTTCATTTTTCATTAAATTTCTCCAAATAAGTTTTAGTTTGTTCGTAAATCTTAGAATATACACTACTATCTTTATAACTTGTAAATATCCCACCACTAGCATTTGCGTGACCGCCACCATTAAAAGCCGTTTTTGCAAATAAGCTAACATCAATTTTATTATTAGCCCTAAGAGAGATTTTCTTGCCAGGATTAATTTCTAAAAAGAAATCATATTCAGGATTTTTTACTAAAAAATCATTTCCTATAACGCTAACATTTCCTATATCATAGACCAATAAGCCTTTTTTATCTTTATAATAAATCGTATAATCTTGCTTGTTTTCGCTTAAAATCCTTACTAAATAATCGCTTATTAAATTACACAAAGTATCGTTTTTGTCATTTTTAAAAAACTCTTTTTTAATACTATGAGTTGCATCTTCTAAAGCAATATTTGGATTTTCAAGATGAAAATATTCTCTAGCTTTGTTTAATAAAAAGAACATATAAGCGTGATTTTGCTTAGCAAACATAGTTCTATTTATCTCCTTACTACTAGCAATTATTTGCATTAAGATTTTGCCTAATTCAAAATATTTGCTATCACTTAGCCAAATATCAATGCTATTTATAATATCTACCATTAGGCTTAGCTCTTTATTTTCTCCAAAAATTTTACTAAAAAAATCATAAGTAATCTTAGTAGCACACCTTGAACTATCTAAAAAATACCAAGGATATTTTTCCATACAAGCTTTGCCTGTTTGATGATGGTCAAGCAATAATAATTTTGCGTGATTTAGCCTTGCAACCCTAGAAGTAAATTCTTCGCAAACACTTTCAATAGGATTTACATCAGTTATTAAAATAAGAGCAAATTCATCAGGATTTGCTTCTACTTTTATCATAATTTCTTCAAATTTTTCTTCAATTTCTTTGCCATAATTAGAATTATAAAATTCACAATCCTTAAAATAATTAGCTACCACATATTGGCAACCATATCCATCTAAATCAGTGTGGCTTAGGTGATATATTTTCATTATTTTCCTTTCTAAATTGCTGCATCAACATTACCTATATTATCAAAATCAGCGTTATTTGCAATCTCGCTATAAGCAAGAACAACAACTTGTTTTAATCCAAATCTTTCACAAATCTCTTTTATCTTTCTTCTAAGACTAGGTTCTACTAATAATATAAAAGTATTTGAATGCATATTATAATGCTCTTTTACTTTATCGCTAATTGCTGTATATAAAGCGTGGGTTTGCTCTGTATTGATTGCTAGGGTTGTTGTGCCGTTCTTATTAGTTACTAGCATTTCCAATAAACGCCTATTCACTTGCATTGATAGTGCATAAAATTGTAGTTTGTTATTATCATCTAAATACATATTAGTAATTACTCTATTAAGACTAGCTCTTACATGATCTGTTATTGTATCAATATCTTGAGTATAAGGCACTAAATCAGATATTGTTTCTAATATACTTATCATATCTTTTATTGGAATTTGCTCTTTTAATAATTCTTTTAATACCTTTTGTATAAGACCTATTGAAGTGATTTTCAATACTTCTTCAACCAATACACTTTGAGTAAGCTTTAATCTATCTAATAAAGAATTTACTTCTTGCCTAGTTAAAAGTTCGGCTGCGTGTTCTTTAACCAATTCACTTAAATGCGTGCTAATTACTGCACCAGGATGAACCACTACATAACCACTCATTGTAGCTTTATTTTTTTCACTTGGGTCAATCCAAATAGCTTTTGAACCAAAAGCAGGTTCTATTACTTCTATTCCTTCTATTTCATCGGTTTCATCAAAACCATTATCAATTGCTAAAAATTTATCAGGATATATAATATTTTTTGCAATTGAAATTCCTTTAATTCTAAAATCATATTCATTAGGGTCTAACTGAATATTGTCAATTATTCTAATATCTTGCATTAAAAAGCCTAGATTTTTAGCTATTGTTTGACGCATTGTTGGAATTCTATCTATTAAATCACTTTCAGCAACTTTTACTAAAGAATATCCGATTTGTAATTCAAGCATTTCAAGATTTAAGCTTTCTTCGTTTTTCTTTTTACGCTCTGCTGCAATTTCAGCTTCACTTTTTCTAGGTGGTGTTGTGCTTTGAGCTGGTGCTGTTCCACTTGTATTTGGCTGTTGAGCTGCTCCTTTTTGCTTTGGTTTAGGACTTAATAAATCTTCATCTTTAGTCTTCATAAGTAAAAAGCCAAGCCCACCAAATACAAAAGCCATAAAACCTAGTGAAATAGTAGGAAGACCAGGAACTAAAGCAAATACGAACAAAATAAATCCAACTATAAATAAAGTTTTATAATCTCCAAATAATTGCTCTAAAGATTTTTCAGCAAATGGTTTTTCTTCTTTACTTGCACGAGTAATAATTATAGCTGTTGCTGTTGAAGTGATTAATCCTGGGATTTGAGATACAAGTCCATCTCCTATAGTTAAAATAGTATAACTAGAAGCAGCAGCATTTAATTCTAAATCGTGCTGAAACATACCTATTAAAAGTCCGCCAACTATATTAATAATAGTGATGATTATACCTGCAACTGCATCACCTTTAATAAATTTAGAAGAACCATCCATAGCTCCATAAAAGTTCGCTTCGCCTATTATTTCTTGACGCCTTTCTCTAGCTTGCTCTTCAGTAATAAGCCCTGCATTTAAATCAGCATCAATTGCCATTTGTTTTCCTGGCATTGCATCTAGCGTAAATCTAGCTTGAACTTCACTAACACGAGTTGAACCCTTTGTAACAACCATAAAATTAATTAATACTAAGATACAAAATACAACAACCCCTATTACATAATTTCCGCCTACAACAAATTCTCCAAAACTAGCAATTATATCACTAACCGCAGCAGGACCTTCATGCCCTTTGCTTAAAATCATTCTAGTGGTTGCGATATTAAGGCTTAGTCTAAAAAGAGTAATTATTAAAATTAATGTTGGAAAAGTAGTCAAATCAGTCGGTTTTGGAATATACATAGCTATTAAAATCATCAAAACCGATATAGCAATACTAAGTGCTAAGCAAAAATCAAGTATTCCAGATGGTAAAGGAACGATAATAATTGCTAAAATAGCAACTATTAAACCTACCATAGAAAGACTTTTAAATTTTACAAGTGGCTCTAAATAAGGAGCTACTAGGCTTAGCATAGTATTTTTTTGTTTTGCCATTATTTTAAAATCTGCTCTAAGGTAATATCAGTTAAAAAAGAATTTATTTTATCTTGTAAGTTGGTAATTATAGGATATATTTTACAAGTATCGTGCCTATTACTAGGACATTTATCATCTCCTGTGCATTCAAAAACTAAAGGCTCTTTTTTTTCAGCAGATATTATGACATCTTTTATATTTATTAAATTTGGTTCTTTTGCCAGAATAAAACCACCATTAATACCTTTATAAGATTTTAAAATATGCGCTCTTGCTAAATTTTGTAATATTTTTGCTAAAAAGCTTCTTGGTATATTTAATTCACTTGCTAAAGTATCTACATCTATTGGACTTTTATGTTTTGCAATGTAAATTAAACTAATTAAAGCATATTCACTAGCTCTTGTAAATAACATTGTTTTCCTTAAAATATTTTTATTTAAATCTTAACTTTTTTTATTTAATACATAGACTAAGCAATAATCATTCTTGATTAGGAGTTTAAAAAATATTTATTTTATACTAAAATTAAAAAGGAATTTAAACTCAAAAAATGAGTTTAAATTCTTAAAAATTATAAAGAATACACGCTTAATGATATTTCTTCTAAAGCCTTTAAATAAGCTTTTGCAATATCAAGATTTGTAAAGCTTGCAACCTTACTCTCACTTGCTGCACGTCTTATTTTAAATCCATCACTAAGGCTATTTTTTGCATCTCTTGGAGTATTAATTACTAATGTAATTTCTCCATTAACAATTTTTGAAATTATGTCATCTTCATCGCCTAATTTATTAACACTAATTGCATTAATTCCGTGATTATTAAAATAAATTGCTGTATTTTTAGTAGCTAAGATTTTATAACCTAAGTTCATAAATCCACGAGCAAGCTCAAGTGAATCAGCCTTATTTTTATCATCAATACTAAATAATACTCCGCCAAATTCTTCTATCCTAACGCCACTTGCAACAAGACCTTTATAAAGTGCTTTATTAGCACTTGTGCTAGTTCCCATAACTTCTCCAGTACTTTTCATCTCAGGCCCTAAAACTGTATCCACTAAAGATAATTTTGAGAAGCTAAATACAGGAACTTTTACATAATACATTCCTTGTATTTCTTCAAATTCTTTAGTAATTCCTTGCTCTTTTAAGCTTATTCCTAAAGCAGCTTTTAAAGCTATATTTGCTAGGTTTTTATTAATTACTTTACTTAAAAACGGCAATGTTCTTGAAGCTCTTGGATTTACTTCTAATACATAAAGTTTATTTTCAAAATATACAAATTGTATATTTAAAAGTCCTTTAATTTTTAAAGCAAGTGCAAGTTTTTTAGTGTAATTAATAATTTCTTCTTTTACCTCATCACTTATACTAACGCTAGGAGTTATTGCTGTGCTATCTCCACTATGTACACCTGCTCTTTCAATATGCTCTAAAATACTTGGTATATAAACATTTTCTCCATCACAAATAGCGTCTACTTCAAGCTCTTTTCCGCATAAATATTTATCAATTAATATAGGTTTATCAAGGCTTACTTCTGTTGCTTCTTGCATATATTTTTTAAGTTCTTCATCGTTAAATACAACTTGCATAGCTCTACCACCTAAAACAAACGATGGACGAACTAATACAGGATAGCCTATTAAATTAGCATTTTTGATAGCTTCATCAACACTAATTGCAGTAATTCCTTTAGGTTGATTTAAGCCTAAATCACTCATTAATTTTTCAAATAATTTTCTATCTTCAGCAGTATTTATGCTATCTAAACTTGTGCCTAAAATCTTAACTCCATTTGCTTCTAAAAACTCGGCTAAATTAATAGCAGTTTGACCACCAAAACTAACAATTACTCCTAAAGGTTTTTCAATATTAATAATTTCTAAAACTTCTTCATTGCTTAAAGGCTCAAAATAAAGCTTATTAGCTACGCTATAATCAGTTGATAATGTTTCAGGATTGTTATTAATTATTATTGCTTCATAGCCCATTTCTTTAATAGCCCAAATAGCATGCACGCTAGAATAATCAAACTCAATTCCTTGACCAATTCTAATAGGGCCACTTCCTAAAACTATGATTTTTTGCTTATTGCTAATTTCATTTGTGTCTTTAAATTCTTTATTATAAGTTGAATAAAAACTTGGAATTAGATTTTTATAATCCATCGGCTGAACGCATTTATAAATAGGTCTTATATTATTTTTAGCTCTTAGTTCATACACTTCTTTTTGCTTGCATTCCCAACGATGTGCGATAATTTTATCAGCTAGTCCTATTTGCTTAGCTTTTGTAAGTGCTTGAATATCAAATTTTTTCTCTTTTAATTCGTGTTCTGTATCAATGATTTGCTTAAATGTGTCTATAAATAATCTTTGCATTTTAGTAAGATTCATAATCTCATCAACACTAATTCCACGCCTTAAAGCTTCTCCTATGAAAAATATTCTTTCATCTCCAGCTTTAATTAAACGCTTTTTGATTTTTTCATCTGTGTATGTTTCGCCGTTTTTAAGACCTAGATGACAAATTCCATATTCAAGTGATTTAATAGCTTTTAAAATACTTTCAGCTAGGCTAGTTCCTAAGCCCATTACTTCACCCGTTGCTTTCATTTGAGTGCCTAGATAACGATTAGCATCTTTAAACTTATCAAATGCAAATCTAGGAGCTTTAGTAACTATATAATCAAGATTTGGTTTATACTCAAGATAGCTTAAACCACTTGCTTCATTTTTAATCTCATCTAAAGTTTTGCCTATTGCGATTTTTGCTGCGATTTTTGCTATAGGAAATGAAGTTGCTTTACTAGCTAAAGCACTTGAGCGTGAAACTCTAGGATTTACTTCAATAATAAAATATTCTTTTGTAATTGGGTTTAAAGCTATTTGAACATTACAACCACCTTCAATTTTTAATGCTCTTATTAATTTAATAGCAACATCTATCATTTGTTGTTTGATTTTTGGCTCAAGTGTTTGAGTTGGTGCAACAACCAATGAATCACCTGTATGAATTCCAACAGGGTCAATATTTTCCATATCGCAAATTAATATAGCATTATCAGCTCTATCTCTTATAACTTCATATTCAAGTTCTATAAATCCTGCTATTGATTTTTCAATTAAACATTGTCTAGTAGGAGAATAAATTAAGCCTTCGCTAGCTATTTTTTTAAGTTCAGCTTCATTTTCACAAATTCCGCCGCCAGTTCCACCCATAGTAAATGCTGGACGAACAACAACAGGATAACCACATTCATTAGCAAAAGAAATTGCACTCTTTGTATTATTTACAATAACACTTGGTGGAACAGGTTCATTTAATTCATTCATTAATGCCCTAAATAATTCTCTATCTTCAGCCTTATTAATAGTATCTAAGCTAGAACCTAATACTTTTATATTATATTCTTTTAAAATCCCTGCTTTATCTAATTCTATTGCCATATTTAAAGCAACTTGTCCGCCTAAGGTAGCCAAGATTGCATCAGGGCGAGTTTTTTTAATAACCTTTGTTACAAATTCTAAAGTAATTGGCTCTATATAAATCTCATCAGCAATATTTTTATCAGTCATAATAGTAGCTGGGTTTGAATTGATTAATATTACATATTTACCTTCTTCTTTAAGCGATAAACAAGCTTGAGTTCCTGCATAATCAAACTCTGCTGCTTGACCAATTATAATAGGACCACTTCCTATAACTAAAATTTTATTTACATCTTGCATTTTATTCTCCTTTAAAAATAATTTTTCCATCACAAATTGTAAGCTCTACTTTTGAGCTTAATACACTTCCTAAATAAGGCGTATTCTTGCCTAAACTAACGATTTCATCTTCTTTTAATTCCCAAGTTTTATCTAAATCAATTACTACAATATCAGCTATCGAACCAACTTTAAGCTCCCCTGCATTTTCTAAATTAAATATTTTTTTAGGATTAGTGCTAAAAGCGTTTAGAATTGTCTCAAGTTTTACTAAATTAGTTTTTACTAATTTTGTATAAAGCAATGAAAACGCAAACTCACTTCCTATAATTCCAAAATAAGCCTTATTAAATCCACCTTGCTTTTCGTCTTTTGAATGTGGTGCATGATCTGTTGCTATTACTTCAATTATGCCTTCATTTAAAGCATTTATTAAATAATCTCTATCAGCTTTGCTTCTTAAAGGCGGGTTCATCTTCCACATTCCATTATCTTCTTTAATATCTTCATCACAAGAAATTAAATGATGTGGAGTTACTTCACAACTTATATTTACTCCAAGTTTTTTGCCAAACTCAACCATCGCAACACTTTCTTTAGCACTTATATGGCATACATGATAATTTGAATTGCATTCTTTACAAAGCAGCATATCTCTTGCAACTTGCACGCTCTCGCTTGAACTTGAAATTCCTTTAATTCCTAATTTTTTAGACTGAACTCCATCGTGCATATGACCGCCTTCAACTAGGTCTAAATCTTCGCAATGTGCAATTACATATTTATTTAATTTCGCACATTCTTTCATTGCGTCTTTCATAATTTTTGCATTTGCAACACCTCTTCCATCATCGCTAAACGCAAAAACAAAAGGAGCTAATTGGCTAAAATTAACTAAGCTTTGACCTTTTTCTTCCATAGTAATAGCTCCATAAGGAAGAACTTTCATACAAGAATCTTTTTGAATTAAATCTAATTCAAGTTTTAAATTCTCTAAAGTATCAGGCACAGGTTTTAGATTTGGCATAGCACAAGCTGTAGTAATTCCACCTTTTGCATTCGCCATTGAGCCTGTTTTTATGCTCTCTTTGTGTGAATATCCTGGCTCTCTTAAATGCTGATGAATATCAACAAAACCCGCACTAACAAGCTTACCTTTAACATCAATTATTTCTCCACTATAATCAATATTAGGAGCTATTTTTACTATTTTTTTACCTTCAATTAAAATATCAGTTTTAACAAATTTATTATCTATAAATGCATTACAATTTTTAAGAAGCATTTTAAATCCTTTCATATACATAATCAAGTATTGCCATTCTAGCAAATACACCATTACTCATTTGGGTAAAAATCTTTGATTTTTCACATTCAACCAAACAACTATCAATCTCTACTCCACGATTAATTGGGGCTGGATGCATTATGATTGCATCATTTTTTAATCTTTTATAATTATTAGTTGTAAGTGCAAAAGATTTTCTATATTTTTCTAAATCTAATTCGTTTTTATCGTGTCTTTCGTGTTGAATGCGTAAAAGCATACAAACATCAACCTCATCTATAATTTCATCTAATTTATAGTATTCATTATAAGAATTATCTTGATAAATAGGAGGTGCAGCTAAAAATACTTTAGCTCCAAGTCTTTCAAGCGCATCTTTATTTGATTTTGCTACACGAGAATTTTTTATATCTCCAACTATTGCTATTTTTAAACCATTAAAAGTATTAAAATGCTCATAAATCGTTACTAAATCAAGCAAACATTGAGATGGGTGTGCTCCACTTCCATCACCTGCATTAACCACTTTAGCATTCAGTCCTACTAAATCATCAAAATAATTATTTTGTTTATGTCTAATTACTAAAACGCTAGTTCCAAGACTTTCAAAAGTCTTACAAGTATCATATAAACTCTCGCCTTTATTTACACTTGAACTACTAGCAGAAAAATTAAGCACTCTAAAGCCAAGCTTAAGCTCAGCAACTTCAAAACTTGTCCTTGTTCTTGTAGAATCTTCAAAAAATAAATTAGCTATGATTTGATTTTCATAATTTTTAAAAAAGCCATCGTGTTGTTTGTAATACAAAGCTTTTTTTATAAGCGTATAAAAATCATCATTGCTAAGATTTTTAGTTGTTAAATAATCACGCATTGTCCTTCTCCCACGAGAGTAAGGCCTAACCGCCATTAGAAAACAATTTTAAATAAAGGGGATTGTATAAGCGAAGTTCAAAAAAATCTGTAAATAATAATATTTTAAACTTAAAATAAAATTAATTTTTATAAATTTTAGTAAAAATATATTTTAGGAATTTAAATTCCTAAAATATTTAATTCTCTCTAAAGAATTTTTGTGCCATTTGATTGGCTTTTGCTTTATCACGACCTTTTTTAAAGCTTTTATAAATTCCACTTACATAGTTTTCAAAAGTTTCTTGAGAATCAAGAGCCTTTTCATCTTTTTCTATCTTGGTATAAATTCCATTTTCATCAAGCGTGTAAGCTAATTGATTATCACTTAATTGAAGTCTTAAAATCTCTGCTAATTTAGCGTGCAAACTCTCATTTAATATAGGTGTCATTAGTTCAAGCCTACGCTCAAGATTTCTTGGCATCATATCAGCACTGCTTATATAATATTGCGGAGTTGCGTGTTTAAAATAAAAAATCCTAGCGTGTTCAAGATATTTTCCAACTATACTTCTTACTCTTATATTTTCGCTAAATCCTTTAAGATTTGGTTTAAGACAGCAAATCCCACGAACTATTAAATCAATGCTTACACCTTTGTTTGACACTTCATAAAGTGCTTTTATAATGTCTTCATCAACAAGCGAGTTCATCTTCATAATAATTTCGCCCTTTTTACCTGCTAGGCTTTCAGTTTTTATCATTTTTAAAATCTGCTCTTTTATCTGAAATGGGCTCATTGATAGAGTTTTTAAGCGTTTATTTTTGCAATAGCCTGTAAGTATGTTAAAAAACGCTGTAATATCAGTATTTGCTATATCAAAATTAGATGTAAAAAAGCTAATATCAGTATATACTTTAGCAGTAGCGGCGTTATAATTACCCGTGCCTAAATGTGCGTAAAATTTAAGCGTGCCATCGTCTAATTGGCGAATTACTTGAGTAATTTTTGCATGCACTTTAAACCCTGCTATTCCATATACTACATGAGCTCCTGCGTTTTCTAATTCTTTTGCCCAATAAAGGTTATTTTCTTCATCAAAACGAGCCTTTAATTCAACCATAACCGTAACTTGCTTTCCATCATTAGCTGCGTCCATTAAAGCCTTAATAATTTGCGAGTTTTTTTCTAAGCGATATAGGGTCATTCTAATTGATATTACTTTTGAATCCTTACTAGCTTCTTTGATAAAACTTGCAACTGGGTCAAAACTCTCATAAGGCTGATAGCATAAAATATCTTGCTTATCAATTACTTCAAATACACTTACATTCTCATCAAATGGTGGCAAAATCTTAGGCACATAAGAAGCATTGCATAAATGACTTAATTGCTTATTATTTACGATTTGTAGCATTGATGATAGGGCTAATGGGGTTTTGTATTCGTAAATATCTTTATTAAATACTTTTAAATGTATGCTTAAAAAGTTTTTAATCTCTTCGCTAGCACCACTTTCAATTTGAATTCTAACATAAGCACCTTTTCTTCTAAGTTTTAAGCCTTGCTCAAGTAGCATCATAAAATCATCTGCTTCTTCTTCCTCAATTATAATATCAGCATTCCTAGTTACTCTAAAAGCTGCACTTTCTACCATAGTAAAACCTGGGAAAATATCTTCTAAATGCTCTTTTACCACGCTTTCAATAGGAACAAAAAGCCCCCTATCAGCTTCAAAAAATCTAGGCAATACTCTAGGAATTCTAACCATAGCGAATTTATCGTGCTTTTCATCTTCGCTTTTTAACTTAACAGCTAGTGAGAAAGATAGATTATTAAGTGGCGGAAATGGGTGCGTTGAATCTACTGCAATAGGAACAATTACTGGCATTATGGTGCTAAAGAAATATTCTTTAGCTTTGCCTTTTTGATTTCTTGTTAAATCATTATAAGTTTTAAGCTCCACACCCACTTTTGCTAATTCGCTCATTATAGAAAAATAATTTTGTTCTAAAGTGTCTTTTTCTGCGTGTAAATATTCACGAATAGCGTTTAATTGCTCTAATGGTGGTAGTTCATTTTGTGGCACTACTCCTGCTGCAAAAAGTTGCTTAAGTCCAGCAACTCTAATCATATAAAACTCATCTAAATTCGTGCAATATATACTAATAAATCTTAATTTTTCTAATAAGGGTATTTTTTTATTGCACTGATCAAGCACCCTTGAATTAAACTTAAGCCACGATAATTCTCTATTAAAAACCAATTCCTTCTTCATTAATTATCCTTAATTTATAAAACCACTTGCTACTACTAAATCACCTTGATAAAATACTGCTAATTGTCCTTTTGCTAAAGCATATACGCTTTCTTCTAATAAAACCTTTTTTTCATTTTTTAGCAATTTACAAGGCACTTCTTTAGTGTTATATCTGATTTTTACCTTACAATCAATCTCATCAAAATCACAAAAAGCATTTACATTTTTTAATTGAAATTCTTTTACAAATAATTCTTCTTTTGAACCTACTATTATTACATTTTCTTTCGCATCAATTTCTAATACATAATGTGGAGTTAATGCACCTTTTACACTAAAACCACGCCTTTTACCGATAGTATAATGCATATAGCCTTCGTGCTCTCCTACAACTTCGCCCTTAGTATTTTTTACTAAGCCTTTTTGATTAACTTTTACATAATCTTTTAAAATATCGGTGTAATTTGTGGTTACAAAACATATTTCAGAGCTTTCTTTTTGTTCGCTGATTGATTTTAACATAGGGATTTTTAGTGCTTGTTCTTTTATGTCTTTTTTAAATTTATCCCCTAGTGGAAAAAGCACATCATTTAAACTTTCTTTATTTACATTTGCTAGAAAATATGTTTGGTCTTTGCTTAAATCTACGGCTTTTTTAAGCATATTGTTTTCTATTTGAGCGTAATGTCCTGTCGCTAACTTTGCATTTTTGCTTTTAGCATAGTCTAATAATGCTCCTAGTTTTATTTTTTGATTGCATAAAGCACAAGGATTTGGAGTAAGTCCATCTTCATAAGTCTTAATAAATGGATTAAAAACTGCTTTGCTAAATTCATCAGTAAAATCAATAATATCATAAGAAATTCCTAAAAAATCAGCCACTCTTTGTCCATTTTCTATATTTTTTTCGTGATAGTTTAAACGATTGTGTAATTTCATATAAACACCACTTACATTAAAACCTTTTTCTTTAAGCATAAGAGCTGTATAAGAGCTATCAACCCCACCACTCATTGCTAAAACTACATTCATATAATTTCCTTTCCATCTAAATACATATTTTTTATTTTATTCGTTCTTAAAATTATTTGAGCTAATACATTATCCTTATCATAGCCAAAATCATCTAGTAAGATAAAATCTGCCTTAGCACCATTACTTAAAGGCTTTAAGCCATTTAAAAATAAATGAGAATTATCAAAACAAGCCGCCTTATAAATTATGTAAGCTAATTCGTTTAATTCAAATTCGTTATGAGTAAATATAAAAGCTCTTAGCTCATCAAACATATTTAAACTATTATTTGAGCTAAGCCCATCTGTGCCTATGCTAAGATTTAAATCATTTGCTAAAAGATTTTTAAGCTTAATTGCACGAGAGCCTAAAAATCTATTTGATTTAGGACAAGTCGTAATTATATGATGAGATTTAAAAATACTAAAATCATCAACATAATTACAATGAGTAAAAATAGCTCTTAAATCATCAAATCCACTTAAAAAATCCTTAGTAATTAAACTAGGATTAAATCTAGCTAAATAATTGCTTAAAGCGTTACTTTTGCCTTGCAAATACTCCTTTTCATAAGCACTTTCTAAAAAATGTGTGCTGATTAATAAATCATTTTTCTTAGCAAAATTAAGTGCGTATTCATAAGTCTTATCACAAATTGAATAAGGACTATGCAATGATATATGATTATTAAGGTTTGAAAATCTTGAAAATCTCTCTTCAAAACTCTTAATATTATTTTTTAAAGTTTCATCATTAGCACCTAAAATCTCGTGAAAAATAATGCTTTTTATCTTGCTATTTGATAGGATTTCTAGGTTCGCTCCAAAACTTGAAATTTCGCCTAGATACCCTACCCCGCTTTGCATTAGAATTTCAATTTGTCTATTAATCTCTTTACTTAATAAATCTTTATTTATCGCTTCACGATTTTTGATAATGCTCTCAAGCCATTTTGCAAAATCTCCATAATAAAGCTTAGATAGACAAAACTCTAAATGTGAATGCAAATTACATAATACTGGGCTTAAAATATATTCGCTTTTATCAATTATTTGAGCGTTTTTGTATTCACTTAAAGCCTTGTTAAAATCACATATTTTAATAATCTCTTCATCAAATACTAAAGCTTTATTAGTTTGTAAAAATTCATCTTGGCTAAAGTCTAAAATAGCCTTAGTTTTCATAATTTTAATCATTTTTTTCCTTTATGAAATATTACGAAACTTTTTTTAATAAATGTTGTTAAAAATAGCAAATCGGATAATAAAAATCCTTTTTAGATAAAAATTTAATCCATAATTTAAATTCTTTTGATTAAAAATATGTATTAAAGCTTGATAAAATCACCAATTTTAAAGTATTGCTCATAATATTCAGATAATTTTAAAACCCCTTCATTACCCATTACTAAGGCACTATCATTATGAATTTTAAGAGCAGAACCATATGGCAGAGCAAAAACAGAAGAATTTTGATTTAGCTTAAAATATTCATAAAGCTTCATTGAATATTCCCTATCTTGAGGGATATATTCAGTGATTATTTGGTATTTTAAAATACCTAAAGCTTGCAAATTACTAGGATATAATATAGGTAAATCATTACAAGTTTTAATATCTTCTGATAATACACTAGCCCCAGCACCCCAGCCAGCATAGGTTATAGAATTTTCTATTTTATCTTTTAAAATATCTAATAAATTTAGCTTTTGTAATCTATGTAAAAGAACAAATAAATTACCGCCACTTACTAATATCCCATCGCTATCGTTTAATATATTAATAGGGTCATTGTGTATAGAAACTATTTTTGAGTTTATTTTATTTTTAAGAGTTTTTTCGTATTCATCAAATCCATCAATTACTTGAGCATAAGGAACTAGAGCTATTTGTTTAGTTTTAGCAAAAAAATCATTTAATATACTAGCACACCAATCAAAAGAATCTAAGTTTTTATATCTATCACTGCTTAATAATAAAATATTTCTCATACTATTTTCCTTTTAAAACTCATATCTATAATTAATCATACTTGTATAATTTAAACTATCATAAAAATTATGATTTGAATTTTGCTTATCATAAATCAAAGCGAAACTCAAAGATTGATTATAATCTAATTTATAATCAAAAATACTAGAAATAACTATTTCATTATCTTTTCTTTTTGAATAATAAGATGAATCAACCTTTTTATAAATTGTATGATTATAACCAAAACTTGGCTTAAAACTAACTTTATTTAATATAGGAATAATAGCCCCGATTTTTATACCATAATTTTTAAAATCAGAATTAGCACTAAAACTATCTTTTGCATTTTCTAAATCATAATTTAAATTAAAATAATAAATATTATCATTATATGCAAAAACATTATTAAGACCTAAAGAATGATGAATAAAATTAGAATCTTTATCCATACTATCAGCAAATATTCCTTTAGATAAATCATAAGAAATTAAATATAAATAATTATCATTTACATTATTTTCATAATTAATACCCATATTTAAGCTATGCAAAAACGCAGCTCTTCTAAGTAATACAAAATCATAACTAGCATTTAAAGTAATTTTGTGATTATCCCTTATATAGCTTGGATTAATTGCTAATGTTAATACATTTAAATCAGGATAATTTTCGCTTTTATTTTTTAAATATTTTTTATTATTTAAACTCGCATAAAGCTCTGCAAAATAATTATTTCCTAAATCTAAATTATAAGCACCATCTATATTAAAATTAAAACTTAAAGAACCACTTGCTTTTTCATTTTTAAAATTTCTAATCTTCTCACCAACAAAATCAGTGAAATTATCATTGCCATAAAGCGGGTTTGTATCATAAGCAAAACCCAAATTAAGTCCTATAAAATAAGGCTTAGCAACTTCTTTTGTAAAATTATCTAAATTATTTAGCATATTATTAATTCTAACTTTTTGAGTAGAACTTAAATCCAAATTATTTAGCATATAATTTAATTCATCTCTCATAAGCTCTGGATTATTATTTTCATAATACAAATTAGCTATTGAAAATCTAGCTTCAATATTGTTTTCATTAATAATTAAAACCCTATCGTAAGCTGCAATTGCTTCTTTTGTATCTTTTAATTTTTCAGCACTTTTTGCCAAAATTAGGTTAAGTTTTTCATCACTACAATCAATCTCACATTGAGCTTTAGCTAATTCTAAAGCTTTTTTATAATTTTTCTTATTAAATTCATCTATATAATTAGCAAAAGCAAGAGAGCTTATTAAAAATGATAAAATAATCTTTTTTATCATTTTTGAACCCCGTAAGTAGAATTTCTTTGCCTATTATTTTGATAGTCTTTACCATTTAAATATCCCTTATTTGCATAATTTATTTTATTTTGTATGCAATAAGTATTGCCATTACATATTTTAATAATATCTTTAGATATTGAATTAGTATCTAAATCCTTTATTCTTTCATTATTGTATTTATAATTATTTTTATAATCTTGATAATTTTTATTTTGATAATATTCTTGTTTTGCTTTTATCATTTCTTCTTTAGAATTTAAAAACTCATTAAAACTTTCGTTATTTTTATAAGATTGTTTAGTATTTACTTGACTTTCTTTACCTGTATTAATAGTTTCAAATTCCTTAGGCACTATCTTTTCAATCTTAATAACCTTATCATTATCAAATCTTAATTGATTTCCTGCTTGAACTAAAGAAGTTTTATTACCTACTTTAACATCTATTGCACCTTCTAAACAACCTACTTTATCAACCTTTCCAAGACTTCCAACAAACACGGTTCCTCTAATTCCAATCGTTGCTGTTTTTGCTTGAAATTCAAAATTCTTTCTAGCTATTTTTGAAATATTTCCTGATATTACTTTAAAATGTCCGTTATTTACTTCAAGACTTACTTTTGATTTTTTACCATCAATTACATAATCTTTAATATTTAAAGTTGTATTTTTACCTAGCGTAACTATTGTATTATCTATGAATTTAATTTGTAATTTTGCATTATTTTTTGTGATTATTTTGTCATTTTCTTCTAAAATATCATTTGTTTTTGCAATTCTTTCTTTGTTGTCACTTAAAATTACAACATCTCCTCTTAATGTAACTATTTTTCCAATATTTGCGAAAAGTGAGCTTGCTAAAAACACAATTAAAGCTATTTTGTTCATATTTTCTCCTATTTTTATAATTTGATTACATTAAAACTACTTGGTTTTAATTTTTCTAATTTGATAATTCCTAAATTTTTATAGTGTAATCTCTCTCCTTTTTTTAAATTATATTTTTTACCGCCTACTCCAACTTCAATTTCTCCTGAAACACAATCAACAAAACCATTATTAACATCTCCACTAAATCTAGTTCCACGAATGCCAATGGTCGCTGTATTTGCTTGGAAAGTAAAGTTTTGTCTAGCTAGCTTAGAAATATCTCCACTTACTAAATCATAACTTCCTTTTTTAGCTTTCAAATTCACTTTAGAATTTGCTCCATTAATTAAATATTTATTTATTTGTAAAGTTGAGTTTTTACCTAAAGTAAGAGTAGTGTTATCTATAAATCTTATTTGAACTTTTGCATTATTTTTAGTAAGAATAATATCGTTTTCTAATAGCTCATAATTTTTATGATTTACATTAATTGTTGATTGATTTCTTAAAACCTCAACATCTCCTACATAATTTACAATACTTCCAACATTAGCAACTAATGAAATTGAAAAAAACACCAATAAAAGCAAAATACGCATAATAAGTCCTTTTTTAAGATTTAATCAGTGATTTTATGATATTAACTTTAATTATAAATTAAAAATATATTAAATAAAAAATATAATCAAAAGTAAATTTTATTTATAAAATAATAAATTTATAAATAATTCATCACAATAATTGTTATCTTATTGTGATGAAAGAAGATTAGAAGTTATATCTATATACTAGGTTAAAGCTATAATCTATGTTTAGATTACCACCGAATGTTTTTTCAAATTCTAAGCCTATATTTGAAAGATTATTTAGTCTGTAAGAGCTTGATAAATTAACAAATACTCTTGAATCTCTTTTACCATTATTAATACTTATAGTATCTAAATCTTTTATAGTTTTCTTAGAATTATTTACCAAATCGCTAGCAAGTCCAACGCCTGCTCTAAGTGATAAATCATTTTTATTAAAACCTGTAAAGATAGCTGTTTTTAAATTAAGTGGGATAAAAGAATCTGATTGTAAATATAATTTTTTATCACTACTTGTTAATTCTTGCTTACTTACATAACCTGTTATTAATTCAATTTGTGGTTCTAAATAAAAATTATTAAAATCTTTTCTATATCCAATCTCAGCACTAGCTAAAAAAGTATAAGAATTATTTGGTTTTAAAGAATTTGTAACTTCGTTTTGATTTTTAACATATAAATTAAAATCATTTTTATAATTTATATATTTTGCTATTACATCAAAATACAATCCATTATCATATATAGTGCTAGAGTATGCTCCAAAACCATAACCTTTTATACTGCCATCTAAATTATCACTTAAACTATATTTACTAGCATTAAAAATAAGCCCTGTGTAATTTACATAATTATTGCCTTGATTTAATTTATCAGCACCTAATTGCATTTCATAAAACTTAGTCTTGTTTGCGTGTTCGTAAGAGCTTTGACCTGTATAAGCTCTAAACCAAATTCCAGCATTTGCATCTGTGTTATTTCTTAATTCCCCCATTCTTTTTTGCAAGTTATTCCATTCTAACACATAGCTAAAAAATACTTGATTTAACGAGCTATCAATCATTTGTGTAACTTCTTTATTTTCTTGAACGAAGAAATAATCTTTAACACTAGGCTTATTTAAATCATCGTTAGGTTTAGTAGGTTCTGGCTTTGTTTCTGGCTTTGTTTCTGGCACAATAGGAGTTGTATTTTCAATATCTTCTTTATTTACTTTTACTAAATACCAATTAGCTTTGCCATTTTCATTAACAAACTCAACATTAGGTGTATAAATACTGATATTTTCTTTATAATCAAGTGCTTTTAAATAATCATTATTAATAGTGTTATTAGTATTTACAAGACTTGCTAATAAAAACTTATTAGCATTAGCTAAATCAGGTTTAATCATAAAAGTATTTTGCCCACCTAGTGTGCTTATACTTGATGTTAGAGTATTGTTTAAACTAAACATAAAATTAGTCTTGCTAGCATTTAAATTAGCTACATTTATATTTGCATCAATATTTGCATTATTTAAGTTTAAAGTAGAATTATCATCTTCTGTGATTATAGAACCACTAAAATTAGAATTATTCATAATACTAAGAGTTGAATTATTTTTTAATTTCACATTTGCAGTCACTTCAATATCTTTTGCAATTGAATTAAATTCATTAGCAAAAGAAGTAAATACTAAAGAGCTATTTATATGATTTGCATCGTATCTATCAAGATAAATCAAATTCTCTCCTATGCTAAGATTTGATTTATCTAAAGTAATATTACCTGATGTTAAATTACTATGTTTTAATATTTTAAAGTTTGAATTACTTAGATTTATATTATTTATTTTGCTTGTTCTATTTTCGTATTCATCTTGAGTATTTGTATTAGGAGCAGTATTTACACCTAAAGAATTAGCTAAAGATTGATTTAGAAAATAAGAATGCTCTAAAGGATGACCTTGTAATATCGTAGTTCCACCATTTACACTTAATTCATCAGCTTTTATTTCTCCATCAAATACAAAAGTCTTAGAATTATTCAGTTTTAAATCAATATTATCGCTAATTTGTCCGTGATAAATACCTATATCATTAGTGTTATTTATACTTAGAGTTGATTTTTTAGAATTTGAATTAATAATCTTAGTTCTAAAATCATTTGCTTGAATTTTATCAAAACTTAAATCAACTCCATTTAAATCCAAATATCCACCATTAAAAACTAAATTAGCATTATTAATTTGATTTGCATTAGTGATTTTTAGCCCTGCATTGTTTAGAAGATAAATTGAACTAAACGCTTTATTACTTGTATTTAAAATCGTTAGCCCTTCGCCACTTCTTAATCCACCTGTACTTTCTTTGCTAATTTCTAGCGTTCCTTTTCCCATTTTATGCAAATTATCATTAGCTGCTGTTTTTGCATTAAAATTAAGTGTCTTACCATCATCTACCACAACTCCGCCCAATAAAACTTCTTCGCCATTTAAAGTAGAATTATCTTTAAAATAAAACACACTTGAGCCAAAATTTTCATTCTTATCTAGAGCAATACTTGCAGCTTTACTAAATACTAAATCTTTATTATTAGCACCATATTTATCTTTTATATTTTGATTAATTGTATTTGAATTGTAAGAATTACCACTTAAAGTAGCAGTAAAATCATTCTTAAAATCATTAATTATAAAACTATTTATAAGAGCATATTTTGTATAAGAGCAAGTTGTATTATTATCACCACAATTACTTCTACTAACTACTCCTACCACTAACCATTCTTTTTTCAAATTATCCCATACATAAATAGCACTTCCGCTATCTCCTGGAGCTGAAGTATTTGAAAAATCAAGCCTTATATCTTTATAATAATCCTTTGCACTTAAATGCAAATATCCAGTCTCTCTTTTACTTTCATCTTCATTAATATATAAAACTCCACCGGTTAAAAACTCTGAAGAGCCAGCCACTTGTTTAGGAAAAATACTTGTATCAATACTACCAATTTTTTGAATTCCACTGCCAGTTCTTGCATATACGCTAAATCTTTCTGGATTATTTAAAATTTCACCTTTTCCTATATTATCATCATCTTTCTCACCGCTTGTTTTAATATATTCTTTATAAGCATTAGTATCCCACTCATAAATGCTATTTTTAGCAAAATACTTATCTTGATATATTACATTTTGGTCGTTTTTTAAGTTATCTTTAACATTTGTAGTTTTAAAATAAAATTCTTTATCAATTAGCTTTGCACTTTCATTGATATTTAATTTGCTCATTTTAATTACAGCAAAATCTTTTAAATCATCAACTTGAACTAATTCATCGCACGATGTATTCCATTTAAAATAATCTTTAAAATTTGTATCACTTGCTACTACTTTTGATTTTACTAAGCCAAATTCATATTCTTTATCTTTTTGTATTAAATCTTTTCTATATGTAGGACTAATCATATGAGCTGCAGTGATTGCAAAAGAGCCACCTATATTAGTAAGCTCACCCATCAAATCTCCTGTAGTATTTGCTGCATTAAAACTTGGCATAGGAACTTTCAAATCAATAGTTTTTCCATAAATATCTGTAACTTCTATATTATTACCTACTTTAAATTTGCCTTTATTATTTCCAAAATCTAAATAATCTTGATAAGCAAAATTAGGATTTACAACACCTGCAAATAAATTAACACTAAGTAAAATGGCACTATATTTGATTTTCATAGTGGCTCCTTATATTAAAATTATGTTTTATAATAATATCAATATACTTTAAATTCTCTTTAAAGAATAATTTTTATTAAAGGAAAAAATATGAAATTATTAAGCATAGCTTTAGAAAATTCTGCAAATTCTCATCTAAAACATATATTAAAAAAATTAGATAATATAGAATTATACGGGATTTATGATATTAATTTAAAAAATGAAATTCCTATTTTAAATTCTAATAATTATTGTGATTTTACAGAATTTAATGCTATGGGTTTTGTGCAGATTTTACCACTTATTTTAAAAGCAAAAAAAGCTATAAAAGATTTGGTTCAAATAGCACTTAATGACAAAATTGAAAAGATTTTATTAATTGATTCTCCTGCTTTTAATATACCATTTGCAAAAGCCCTAAGAAAAGCAGGTTTTAAAGGCAAAATTATTTATTTTATCTTGCCACAAGTTTGGGCTTGGAAAAAAGGTAGGATTAAGGTAGTTGAGAGTTTATGTGATGAATTAGTTGGGATTTTACCTTTTGAAAATCAGTATTTTAAAAAATCTCATTATTTTGGAAATCCAAGTAATGAAGCATTGAAAGATTATTTTAAAGAAAACTCAAATTCTAAAAAATTAATAGCCTTTTTACCAGGTTCAAGAAAAAGCGAAATCAAATCTTTAATGCCGATTTTTAGGAATTTAAAACAAGATTTTAAAGATTATGAATGCGTAGTTTGTGTGCCAAATTTTTTAAAAGATAGATTAGATTTATATGGGGATTTAAGCGGCTTTACTATCTCATATGATACTAAGGCTACTTTAAAAGAATGCGAGTTTGCTTATATTTGTAGCGGGACTGCAAGTCTTGAAGCAGGGCTTATTGGAAATGCTTTTTGTTTATGTTATAAGGCTAAAATGATTGATTATTTCATAGCAAAAACTTTAGTAAAAATCAAATTTATTGGACTTTGTAATATTATTTTTGATAAGCTTAATTTGGGCGAATTTCATAAAGAATTCATTCAAAATTTAGATAAGACAGAGTTATTAAAAGCATTTGAAAATGCGAATAAAGATGAATTTTTAGAAAAATCAAAAAAATTAAGAGAATTAACTAAAGGTGAAATAGCAAATAATTTAGCAAAATTAATCAAGGAGTAATAATATGGAAATGATGACACAAAAAGGATATGAAAAATTATTTAAAGAATTAGAGCATTTAAAGGTAGTTGAGCGTCCTAATGTGGTAAAAGAAATTGATATTGCAAGATCTCACGGAGATTTAAAAGAAAATGCTGAATATCACGCAGCAAGAGAAAAACAAAGCTTTTTAGAAGGCAAAATTGCAGAACTTAGCGAAATTTTAGCAAATGCTAAGATAGTAAATCCAGCAGAATTTAATCACGATAAAGTAAGATTTGGTAGCACCGTTTTGATAATGGATTTAAATACAGAAGAAGAAAAAACATTTAGCATAGTAGGAAATAGCGAAAGCGATTTAGATAAAGGTTATATTAGTATAAACTCACCTATAGCAAAAGCTATGATAGGTAAAGTTGAAGGCGATGAGTTTAATGTAGTATTACCTAAAGGTAAAGCTAGTTATGAAATACTTGAAATTTATTATAAAGAGCTTGATATTTAATGCTTGTATTAAAAGAAGGAGCAATTTTTATAGCCGATGTGCATTATGATAGCACTAGGCTTGATTTTGTAGATTTTATAGATTTTTTAAAAAAGACTAATCCACCACAAGTAATACTTCTAGGAGATATTTTTAATCTTTTAATAGGTGGAATTTCAAGTTGTAAAAACGATAATTTAGATATTATAAAAGCATTAGATGATTTAGCTTTAAAAATAGAAATTATTTATTTTGAAGGAAATCATGATTTTAATTTAACTAAGCTTTTTAACAATGTAAAAATCATTAAAAATCAACCAATTTTAGCAACTTATAACAATAAGATTTTTGCTATATCTCACGGAGATATATTCTTGCCAATCATCACTCAAATAGCTTTAAGATTTTTAAGATTTAGCTTTGTAATTTTTATATTAAATTTATTAAATATTTTAAGTTTTGATAAAATTTATCAAAAGATTTGCAATCAACAAAAGGTAAAAAAGCTATATAAAAAATTAGATTTTTTTAAAAAATTAATGGAATTTAGAATTAAAAAATATAAAAGTTTTTTTATAAAAAAAGGCGTAAATATTGATTATATAATAGAAGGGCACTTTCATCAAGGAGATGAGTATTGCTTAGAAAATATAAAATACAAGAATTTAGAAGCTTTTGCAAATGACCGAAGTTTTTTTATACTAGAATATGGCTTTATAAAAAAATATAACTTACCCAGAAAGGAGTAAATATGGCAGAAGATAAAGTCTTAAAGGCTGATTCTAATGAAATGGAACTTGTAGATTTTCGTATCTATAAACAAGGACAACATAAAGTCTATGAAGGAATTTATGGAGTTAATGTTGCTAAAGTTAAAGAAATCATAAAAATACCTGCACTTACAGAATTACCAGGTGTTCCTGAATATATTGAAGGAGTATTTGATTTAAGAGGAGTTGTAATTCCTGTAATAAATTTAGCTAAATGGATGAATATAATTGAGCCAAAAGATATGGTATTAAAACCTAGAATTATTATTGCTGAATTTTCAAATATTATGATAGGTTTTATAGTTCATGAAGCAAAAAGAATTAGAAGAATTAATGCAAGTGATATTAGAGGTTCTGATTTTTCAACAAATACAGGCGGATTTGATAAAAGTCAAATAACAGGAATTGCTAAGATTGAAAATGATGAAGTTTTATTAATCTTAGACCTTGAAAGAATTGTTGAAGAGCTTGGAATTTACTCTCCAAAAATTGATATAGAAGAAAAAGAAATCAAAAAAATGACAGGAACAGCAGTTGTATTAGATGATAGCTCAACTGCTAGAAAATTAGTTCGCGATGCACTTGATAAAATGGGCTTTAAAGTAATTGAAGCAAAAGATGGTGTAGATGGACTTAATAAAATGAATGAACTTTATGAAGCATACAAAGGCGATATTGCTAATCAAGTAAAAGTTATTATTAGTGATGTTGAAATGCCACAAATGGACGGATTTCACTTCGCTTCAAGAGTTAGAGAAGATATTAGATTTAAAGGTATTCCAATTATCTTCAACTCATCTTTAAGCAACGAATTTTCAACTCTGAAGAGTAAAGATGTAGGTGGAGATGCCTTTTTAACCAAATTTGATGCTAATGTATTTTACAAAGAAGTATCAAGAGTAATTGAATCATATATTAATAAGTAAGGAGCGTAAATATGGAAGATATGCAAGAGATATTAGAAGACTTCTTAGTAGAAGCTTTTGAATTAATTGAACAAATAGATCACGATTTAGTTGAGCTTGAGAGTAATCCTGAAGATTTAGAATTACTAAACCGCATTTTCCGTGTTGCTCACACAGTTAAAGGAAGTTCAAGCTTTTTAAACTTTGATGTTTTAACAAAACTAACTCATCATATGGAAGATGTTTTAAACAAAGCTCGTCACGGCGAATTACTAATAACTCCTGATATTATGGATGTTGTGCTTGAATCAATTGATATGATGAAAGACTTATTACATTGTATTAAAGATAATGGCAATGATACAGCAATAAATATGGATATTAGCTCAATTTGTAGCCGTCTAACTGCAATTAGCGAGGGTAAAATTTTAAGCGAAGTTAAGGCTGAGCCAAAAAGTTTAAATGAAAAAATTGAAGAATTAATTGAAAAAGATTCAAATAGTAATGAAGAAGAAGTAGATGTAAATTCTTTAAGTGCTGATGAAGTAGAAGCTGAAATTGAAAGATTATTAAAACAAAGAAAAGCTGAAGATAAAGCAAGAAGAGAAGAGAAAAAACAACAAGAAGCAGTGGTAGAGACTAAAAAAGTTGAAAAAGTAGTTGAAACACCTGTTGAAAAGCCGGTAGAAAAAATCTCTGAAAGAGCTAGTGAAAAACAAGATGCAAGAGAAGCTAGAAATGCGAAACAAGCACCTGTAGCTGCTGATAAAGGCAACTCATCAAATATGGAGCAAACTATTAGGGTTGAAGTAAAAAGACTTGATAACCTAATGAACTTAATAGGCGAACTTGTATTGGGTAAAAATAGACTTTTAAAAATTTATGATGATGTTGAAGAAAGATATGAAGGCGAAAAATTCATAGAAGAATTAAATCAAGTTGTAAATCAATTAAGCGTAGTAACAACTGATATTCAATTAGCTGTAATGAAAACAAGAATGCAACCAATTGCAAAAGTATTTAACAAATTCCCAAGGGTTGTTAGAGATTTAAGCCGTGATTTAGGAAAACAAATTGAGCTTGAACTTGAAGGTGAAGAAACAGAACTTGATAAATCAATCGTAGAAGAAATAGGCGATCCTATTATGCATATGATTAGAAATTCTTGCGATCACGGAGTTGAATCAGCAGAAGATAGAATTGCAGCAGGCAAACCAGAAAGAGGAACGGTTCAGCTAAAAGCATACAATGAAGGAAATCACATAGTAATTGAAATAGCTGATGATGGTAAAGGACTTAATGCTGAAGTATTAAAAACTAAAGGTATTGAAAAAGGAATTATTAGCGAAAGAGAAGCTGATAATATGAGCGATAAAGAAGCTTATGGTCTTATATTTAAACCAGGATTTTCAACTGCTAAACAAGTAACAAATGTAAGTGGTCGTGGTGTTGGAATGGATGTTGTTAAAACAAACATTGATAAGCTAAATGGTATTATTGAAGTAGATAGCGAGTTAGGAAAAGGAACGGTTATAAAACTAAAAATCCCATTAACACTAGCTATCATTCAATCACTACTTGTAAAAACTCAAGAAGAATTCTATGCAATTCCACTTGCTAGTGTTCTTGAAACGGTAAGAGTTGCTATTGATGATATTTATACAATTGAAGGCAAAAATGTTTTAAGACTTAGAGATGAAGTTTTATCACTTGTAAGACTTAGTGATTTATTTGGAGTAAAACAAGTACTTGAAAATAGCGAACAAGCTTATGTAGTTGTTGTCGGTGCAGCAGCTTCTAAACTTGGAATTATAGTAGATACTTTAATAGGTCAAGAAGAAGTTGTAATTAAATCTATGGGATATTATTTACAAAATATCACAGGAATTGCAGGCTCGACCATTCGTGGAGATGGTAATGTTACATTAATAGTTGATGTTGGTGCAATGATGGATATGGCAAAAGATGTTAAAGTAGATATTAAAGCAAGTAGCGAAAGTGGTGCTAAAGTTTCAAAAGAAAAACCAAGTGATTATGTAGTTTTAGCTGTTGATGATTCTCAAATTGATAGAGGAATTATGAAAAAAGCATTAGAACCACTTGGAATTAAAGTAATTGAAGCAAGCAATGGTGTAGAAGCTTTAAATATAGTAAAAAGCGGCGAACATTCAATAGATGGAATGCTAATTGATATTGAAATGCCAAGAATGGATGGTTACACACTAGCAGCAGAAATTAGAAAATATGCAAAATATAGAAATCTACCACTAATTGCTGTTACAAGTAGAACTAGCAAGAGTGATAGATTAAGAGGCGTAGAAGTAGGAATGACTGAGTATATTACAAAGCCTTATTCTTATGAATATTTAGAAAATGTAGTAAGAAAGAATTTAAAATTAGGATAATGTAATGGAAAGATTAAATCAAGTTTTAAATAGACAACAAGAACAAGTTAAAGGTGCTTCTGGTAGAGATGTAAAAGAAGAACAAATTAGACAATTAGTAGGATTTATGATTGATGAAGAAGAGTATGCAATTCCAATTCTAAGCATACAAGAAATCATAAAGCCTATTGAATACACTAGAGTTCCTAGCGTTCCTGATTATGTATTAGGAGTATTCAATATGCGTGGTAATGTAATTCCATTAATTGACCTTGCAAAGCGTTTTGGCTTGGGTAGTTCAAAACATACTCAACATACAAGATATATAGTTTTAAAGGGTGAAGAAGGAAATATCGGTTTTGTTATTGATAAATTAACAGAAGCTATCAAAATTAAAGAAAGTAATATTGACCAACCACCTGAAACTTTACTTAAAGAAAAAGGTATGATTGATGGAATTGGCAAGCAAGAAAATAGTATTTTAACTATATTAAAAGTTGAAGCTTTAATGAAAAGGGATTTTTAATGAGTGGATATAGCATTTGGTGTGATTTTATTGAAAATAGTTTTTTAGATAATGAATTTTTACAAATGCTAGCTAGTGGCACTATAAATGGTGCTACTAGTAATCCTAGTATATTTAAAAATGCAATTACTACTTCAGCATATTATAAAGAAAGAATTAAGCAATTAAATATAAAAAATAAAGAAGAATTATTTTTAACTCTAGCTTTAGAAGACATTAAAAAAGCAGCTATTAAAATGAGCTATTTATATGCAAAAGATAACAATAATGGTTTTATTAGTTTTGAAATAAATCCACTAAATAGCAATAATGCAGGTCTTAGTATTGCAGAAGGTTTGAAAATTGCTAATTTGATAAATATGCCAAATTTAATGATAAAAGTGCCGGCAACTAATGCAGGATATGAAGTTATGAATACATTGGCAAGTTATGGAATTAGCATAAATGCTACACTGATTTTTTCTTACGAACAAGCAAAAAAATGTAATGATGCAATAGCACAAGGTATGAAAAAATATAAAGCAAAAAATCCTAATGGAATAATTAATAAAGGTGTAGTTAGCATTTTTGTAAGCAGAGTTGATAGCTTATTAAATAATAGATTTAGCGTTAAAAACAAAATAGGAATTCAAAACGCAATTTATTCAGCATCTAAAGTAGATAATGAAAATATAAGAGCTTTATTTGCAAGTACAGGAACAAAAAGTAATGATTTAAGTAAAGATTATTATTTAAAAGAACTAGAATTTAATAACACTATAAATACAGCTCCAATTAATGCTATAAATGCCTATAAACCTAGTAAAACTATAAAGAATTTAAATCAAGAAATAATTTCAAATTCAAAAGATTTTATATTCTCAACTATAAACGAAATTGAGTATAATGCCGCTTGCAAAAAACTTTTAGAAGATGGATTAATCCAATTTGAAAAAGCATATATAGATATTTTAGAAAGTCTTTAAAGGTTATTAATGGAAATAGATTTAGAAAATATTCGTTGGGAATTAAGAGATAATTTAGATGGTTGGTTAAATACCTTAATTGAAGTTGGTGGAAGTGATTTACACCTTAGCTCAAACCTAAATCCAAAAGGTAGAGTAAATGGAGAAATTAGCGAAATAGCACCTGATATTATATCAAGAGAAGATATGTTAGATTTATGTAAAGCCCTAACAAGGGGAGATTTTACAAGATTTGTAGATAATAAAAATATAGACTTCTCTTATGAGCCTAAAAATAAAGATAAATTTAAATACAAAGGCTCTTTTCGTGTGAATTTATTTTTTACAATGAATGGACCTAGTGCTGTTTTTAGAACAATCCCTGATACTATGCCAAGTTTTGAAGCATTAAAACTGCCAGAAGTTATTAAAGATATAACAACAACAGAAACAAGGGGATTAATATTAGTTACTGGACCAACTGGTAGTGGTAAAACGACTACACTTGCTTCAATCATTGAATATATCAATCAAAACTACCATAGACATATTATCACTATTGAAGACCCAATTGAATTTAAATATAAACCTGCAAAATCAATAGTAAATCAAAGAGCTATAGGACAAGATGCTTTAAGCTTTCAAGATGCACTAAGAGCAGCTTTAAGGGAAGACCCTGATATTATTCTAGTAGGTGAGATGAGAGATTTAGAAACCATTGAAGTAGCAATGCACGCAGCAGAAACAGGACACTTAGTTTTAAGCACACTTCACACAATTAATGCACAAGAAACATTAAATAGGGTTTTAGGAATGTTCCCTAAAGAAGAGCAAAACAGAATTAGAAGTTCATTTTCTGGAGTATTAAAGGCTGTTATTTCTCAAAGATTATGTAAAACCACAGATGGAAAAAGAACAGCTGCTATTGAAGTTTTAAGAGGAAATGAGCGTATAAAAAGACTTATTTTAGAAGGTAGAGAAAACTCAATAGGCGATGTATTAAAAGAAGGCACAATGAAAATGCAAAGTTTTGACCAACATTTGCTAATGCTATATAAATCAGGAAGAATTACAGAAGAAGAAGCGTATGATAAAGCAAGTAATGCAAATGACTTGAAAGTATTAATTGATGGTTATAAATTTGGAGAAGCAAAAAAATCATCATCTAATGTAAGCACTGGTTTTCAATTTAAACTTGCTTCTCAAGAAGAATAATATTTTTATTAAACTTTTTATAGTATTATTCACACTTATTTTTTTTGAAAGGACATTTTATGTTAGAAGGACAAATTAGACAGAGTATTGGTAGAAAGTCAGCTAAAGCTGCTAGACAAGATGGTATGCTAATTGCTAATATCTATGGCAAAGGCGTTGAAAATATCCATGCGGTATTTAAAACAAACGAATTTATTAAAGAAGTTCGTAAAAAAGACGGATTAATTTTCCCTGTTAGTGTTGATGGTAAAACTTATGAAGTTGTAATTGTTGATTATCAACACCATCCTGTAACTAGCGAAATTAAACACGTTGATTTAAAAATAGCACTAAAAGGTGTTGAGAGCTTTTATATGGTTCCTGTAAAAGTTGTAGGAACTGCAAAAGGTCTTAAAAATAAAGGTGTATTAATTCAATCAAAACGCCGCTTAAAAGTAAAATGTAAAGCAGAAAATTTACCTAATTTCTTTGAATTAGATGTAACTGATTTAGATGTTGGTGATGCTTTATTAGTAAGAGATATTAAAGTTGCTGATAATGTAAAAATTATTGACGCTGGTCGTGTAGCTGTTGTTGGAGTTGAAAAAGCTAGATGATTTTAGTAGTAGGCTTAGGAAATCCTGGCGAGAAATATGCAAATACTCGCCACAACCTAGGCTTTATGTTAATTGATAAATTACTTAACTCTTCTTACACTAAACAAAATTTAAACTGCAATGGAGAACTTTATAAAAAACAAAATATATTACTACTTAAACCACTAACCTATATGAATAATTCAGGGGAAAGTGTAAAGAAAGTCGTAGATTTTTATAAACCAGAAAGAATAATTGTATGCCACGATGAAATGGATATAAATTTTTCTAAGCTAAAAATTAAAAAAGGTGGTAGTTCTGGTGGTCATAATGGATTAAAATCCATAGATAACTTTATAGGTAATGATTATGAAAGAATTAGATTAGGAATTGGAAAACCTGATTTAAAATATGAAGTTATTAATTATGTTCTTGACAATTTTAATGAAGATGAAAAAAAAGAATTAGAAAACTTCTTAAATTATTCAAAAGACGCTTTAGAATATCTTTTAGACAATGATATATTAAAGACTCAAAATAAATTTCATAATTAAACACTTTCAAATAATTAATAAAATCATTATTCTTAAATAATTAATAATACAAATATGTATTTAAATAGCCTAATATTTTAGTTATTGTAGTTTTGCCAAACTCATAAATAAATTACAATTTATAATAATCGTGATATAGACTTAAAATAAATCATACTTAAAACCTATTTAAAATGTTTATTTAAAAACAAAATTTTTCAAAATAAGATAAATTAAATTACAAATATAAAATTATTTATCAATGAATTCCATTGAAAAAATACTCATTAAATATTTATAAATGTTTAAAAAGTTAATTTTATGAATTTAAAAATATACTTATATGATTAAATCACAACAATAGAATTTATAAAAAACTTAACATATTCAAAATCTACATATATTTCTAAAAATATAAAAGTAAAAAATTAACAAATTCTCTAATTTGAACTATTTATAAAACACTTAGAAAATAATTAATTTAGCTAATTGATTATATCTAATAAGTTACTTTAATAACCTATAATCGCGACATTTTTTTAAAAAAAGGATTAAAGTGGCAGAGATAAAACTACAAGGACATACACTAAAATCATTTGACTTAAAAACAAAACCAATTATGCAAGAATACTTAAAGGATTTTGATGTTAATGTCAGTGATTATTCATTTTGTGCGAACTATATTTGGCTTTCTAAAGCTAGTGGATTTTATTCAATAATCAATAATACATTTTGCTTATTTGTTATGAATGGTGGAGAATTATCTATGTTATTACCACCACTAGGAAAACCTCAAGATTGTTATGATAGCATACCAGAATGCTTTAAGATTATGAATGAAAACAATACTTCTACATATTACTCTAAAATTGAATATGTTTGTGATAACTTCTTAGAAGGATTTATTACCCATACAAATGAAGGTGAAGTTATGTTTAGCTCACTAGATAATTATATAATAGAAAAAAAATTAGCAGATTATATATATGTAAGCGATGATTTAATAGAGCTTAGGGGTAATGCTTATCACACTAAAAGAACCGAAATTAATAAATTTAAAAGAGTATATCCAAATTATTTTTTACAGACATTAGATTGTAAAAAACATAGCGATGATATAAAAATGCTTTTTGATAAATGGGTAAGCGATAGGATTAAATATGTTCCTAAAGCTGAAGTAGATGCGTTTTTAGATGGAATTTATCAAGAAAGATTAGCGATTAAAAAATGCTTACAAGATTACGAGACATTAGGACTAGATGGCTTAGTAATTTATATTGATGATGAATTAAAAGGCTTTACAATAGGCGAAAAAATATGTAGCGATACAGCAAGTGTATTGATTGAAAAAACTGATTTTGAAACTTTAGGTTGTGCTCAATTTATATTTAGAGAGTTTTCAAAAGTTTTAAAAGAAAAATATGATTGTAAATACATAAATGTAGGAGATGATATGGGCTTTGAAAACCTAAAAAAAGTTAAAATGTCATATCGTCCAGAAAAAATCATACCAAAATACACAATATATCAAAAACTATGATTATAAAAGCTACTAAAACTCATTTAAAAGACCTTTTGCTAATTGAAGAAGAATGTTTTAAAAATGATTGTTTTAAGTTAAGTAAAAATAATTTCTTATATCACATAAAAAAAGAAAATATATTTATTTTTTTATGTGATAAAAAAGTAGCTGGATATATTATGAAGCTTACTTATAAAAATAGTATTAGAATATATTCTTTAGCGATAAAAGATGAATTTAAGGGTTTAAAAATAGGCACAAAATTATGCGAAGAACTAATTAATAATGCTAAAGTATTAAATAAAGAAAAGATATTTTTAGAAGTAAGAGTAAGCAATATAAATGCTATTAATTTATATAAAAAACTTCAATTTAAAGAAGAAAAAATCTTAAAAAATTATTATAGCAATGAAGATGGTATTAAAATGACGCTTATATTAAAGCCTAAAAATTAGGCTTTAAGTTTATTTTCTAATATGAGCATTTCCTATGATTTGATATTTTGTAGTTGTTAATTCATTTAATCCCATAGGACCTCTTGCGTGAAGTTTTTGAGTGCTTATTCCTATTTCAGCCGCATAGCCAAATTCCGCACCATCGCTAAATCTAGTGCTAGCATTTACATATAAAACTGCTGAATCAATCTCATCTAAGAACTTATTAATATTAGTATAATCTTGAGAAATTATCGCTTCTGAATGATTTGTGCTGTATTTTTGAATGTGAAGTATAGCTTCATTAATATCATCTACTATTTTAATAGCTAGTATTAAATCTTCAAATTCTTCTTCCCAATCACTCTCGTTTGCCTTTTTATAATTTTTTAAAAATTTCTCACACTTAGTGCAAACTCTAAGTTCTACATTAGGCATTTTGCTTTCTAATAAAGGCAAAATCTCACTAGCTATATTTTTATTAATGAGTAAAGTCTCTACACTATTACACACACCTGGTCTTTGAGTTTTAGCATTATTTATAATATTTATAGCATCATCTATTTTCGCATTATAATCAACATAAATATGGCAATTCCCTACTCCTGTTTGAATACAAGGAATTAGGCTATTATTTTTAACTTCATTAATCAAACTAGCACTACCCCTTGGAATTACCACATCTATATAATCATTCGCCCTTAAAAGCTCTTTTACTAAATCCCTGTTAGTATCACTTACAATCTGAACGAAATTCTCATCTAAATCAAACCTTTTTAATACCTTTTGAAAAATTGAAACTAAAAATAAATTAGTATTTAAAGCTTCCTTTCCACCCCTTAAAATCACTACATTAGAACTCTTAAAACATAGTGCAAAAGCATCTACGCAAACATTAGGACGAGATTCAAAAATAATAGCAACTACTCCTAAAGGCACCTTAATTTGCTGCATTTTTAGACCATTTTCTAAAGTCTTTCCAAATACCACCCTACCCACTACATCATCAAGTAAAGCGACATTTCTTAAAGTGCTTATCATATTATTTATTCTATTTTCATTAAGTCTTAATCTATCTACAAAAGCACTTTTTAGATTTGAATTATCATTAATATCTTTAAGGTTTGCTTTTAATAAACCATCAATATTTGCAAGTATTTCATCAGCACAAGAATTTAAAACTTCTTTTTTAATACTTGAATTAAGCTTAGCTAATTTAGTCTTTGCATTTTTTGCATTCTTGCATAAAATATCAATCATTTTTACTCCTTATCAAAAATAGTTCCTATATCAGCACCACTAATTAACTCGCTAATATTCATAGGATTAGAGCCGTTTAAAATAGCCATTCTTACACCATTTTTAGCACAATTACTTGCAGCTTGTAATTTTGTCTTCATACCACCTATACTAAACTCACTACCTTTATCTCCGCCCATTTGCATAATCTCATCTGTGATTTTTTCTACATAAGAAATTCTTTTTGCATTAGGATTGTTCTTAGGATTTGCTGTATAAAATGCGTCTATATCACTTAAGATTATTAACAAATCAGCCTTGATTAGACAAGCAACACTAGCTGAAAGGCTATCATTATCACTAAATTCAATCTCATAAGTTGAAATAGTATCATTAGCATTAATTATCGGGATAATTTCGTATTTTAATAAAGTATTTAAAGTGTTTTCAGTATTTTGTTTTCTTTGCTCTATTTCAAAATCATCTTTAGTTAGTAAAACTTGTGCTACAAATGAACTAAAATTAGCAAATGCGTTTTGATAAATATGCATAAGCTCTGCTTGACCTATTGCTGCTGCTGCTTGTTTTTCCATAGTAATTGTAGGTCTTTGCTTAAAGCCAAGTTTTTTTGAACCAACCCCAATCGCACCTGAAGTAACCAATACAACTTCTTTTCCTTGATTTTTCAAATCAGCTAAAACCCAAGCTAACTTATTAATTAATCCTAAGTTTAAATTACCATTTTCATAAGTTAGAGTTGAAGTGCCAACTTTGATTACAATTCTTTTGCTATCTTTTAAATTAATTTTTAAATTCTCATTCATATTTTCCCCTTATTTAGAAGAATATTAAATACTTTAAATTAATGCTTAAATATAAAAATTACAAATGAGAATTTAAAATGATTAGAATATAAAATAATAATATTTTACCCCTAATATTAGGGGTAAATTTTAGTAAAATATTATATGAACTTTTTGACTTCCATGAACTCCAAAAACGGTTACAAGCTCAATATCAGATGTTCTACTAGGACCTGCAATATATAAAATATTAGTAGGTAAAATCTCATTTTCAGCTTTTATTCTAGCAAGACCACTAGCAAGTGAAGGCTCAATTTTTGTTTTATCAAGTAGCATAATGCAAAGCATTGGAGCAAGGCTTAGCATTCTTGGTTGATTTGCACTTGATTTTATACAAGCAACCCCATGTGAGCTAATAGCAAATTCTACATCAATTACTGAAAAATCACTATGAAAAACTTCACTTCTTAATTCTTCTACGCTTTTATCAAAACAAACTTTTTTACTTGCATTTATTTTTTCTACATCAGCACTTAGGCTTTTTGGATAAATTAAAGATGAATATCCATAAGAGCTTGTGATTTTGTTTATTTCATCATAAACATTGTCTAAGCCACTAACTTCATGAACTTCAAATTTGTTTTCACTCATTTTAGTTTTAGTTTCTTCTAAAGGATTATCGCTTTGTTTTATATGCACACTTGGGTCTATACTTTTATCATTTAACTCGTGTCTTACACCACATTCAATTGCATTTAAAATCTGATTTCTTGAGCGATTGCTTATCTCTTCAATTCTCTTATTCATAAGAAACTCCTTCTAAGTTTTCTAATTCTTTATAAATATTTCCTTTAAGTTCAGGTAAGTCTTTATAAGTAGCCCAATTTTTAAGCACAGGTAGGCTTGTTCCTAGACTTTGTAATAGCCAGTTAAACTTACTTGCGTTACCAATAGCAACTCTCCACATTTTTGGACTTGTAGCAATATCAGCAAACTTAGCAAATCCATAGCTTTCCATTGCACTATGCTCTAATTCATTTGCACCTAGTGGAGCATTGTCCCCAGCTTCACCTATCTTATCACGGCGTAATTTTCTAATCATACTATCAAGTGGGATTTTTACAGGGCAAACTTCAGAGCAACGACCACATAAAGAACATAAACTTAAAATATCTCCATGCTCTTTCATACCGAATAATTGCGGAGATATAACTTCTCCAATTGGCCCAGGATAAACAGCATCATAACTATGACCGCCGATTTTATCATACACAGGACAAAAGTTCATACAAGCACCACATCTAATGCAGCGTAATGCTTCATAATAATCTTCGTTACTTAAAATATTTGTTCTATGGTTGTTAAATAATATTATATGCACTTCTTTAGGACCATCTAGCTCATCAGCTTTTCTAGGGCCTGTAATAATATTGTTATACGCAGGGATAAATTGTCCTGTAGCAGATGGAGTTAATAATGTATCAGTTGTAGCTGCATCAGTAAAACTCTCTACTATTTTTTCAATTCCACAAATTGCTACATGAATAGTTGGAGCAGTTGTGCACATTCTACCATTGCCTTCGTTTTCAATCAGCCAAATAGCACCTTCACTTGAAATTGCAAAATTTACCCCGCTAATTCCCATTTGCAAACCTTCAAATTCATTTCTTAAATGAGTTCTAGCAATTGCATTTAATTTTTCAGGCTCACTTTCTTTAGCTACGCCTAATTTTTCGCTAAATAATTCTCCTATTTCATAACGATTTTTATGAATTGCAGGGACAACTATATGAACAGGAGTTTCATTACCTAATTGTAAAATCAGCTCTCCTAAATCAGTCTCAATTGCATTTAAGCCTTTGTGTTCTAAATAGTGATTTAAGCCTATTTCTTCACTAGCCATTGATTTGCCTTTTAAGACTTTACTGATTTTCTTTTCCATCATTAGCTCATAAATTATCTCACAAGCATCTTCTTTAGTATTTGCAAAATGCACTTTCATTCCATTTTTTGTAGCATTTTTTTCAAATTCTAATACCCTATCTTTTAAGGTATATAAAGCATTATTTTTAGCTTTTTGTGCTTTTGTTCTAAGCCCTTGCCAATCTTGAAATTTTGCATTTATTAGGTTTTTTCTTCTATCTTGTAAGGCGTGCATTGCAGAGCTTACATTTTCTCTCATTTGTTTATCAGCTAATTTAGTTTTAATTAATTCACTATGATTTTTCATATCTTTTCTCCTTGCATTCTAGCAGCTAAAAAGTCATATAAATGATAAGTTTTGATATCAAGACCCATTTTTGCAATAGTTCCACGAATGTTTAATAAACACCCACCATCAGCTGAAATTATAACCTTTGCTCCACTTTCAACTATATCATTTACTTTTGCAGTTGCCATAGCGTTTGAGATTTCAGGCTCTTTTACACTAAAAGTCCCACCAAATCCGCAGCATTCTTCTTCATATTTAAGCTCAACTAATTCAACATTTTTAAGACTTCTTAATAAATTTTTAGAAGCTTCAATGCTTTTTTGCACTCTTAAAGCGTGGCAATTGCTATGCCAAGTAACCTTAATAGGCTCTCCTTTATCTTCTATCTTAAATCCGATTTGTTCTAAATATTGACTAAGTTCTATTACTTTTGAGCTAAATTTTTTAATTTTTTCATAATTTGCATCGTCTTTAAAAAGCTCAACATAATCATGGCTCATCATACCACCGCAACTTCCACTAGGAATTACTACTGGCAAATCTTCACTAAATAATTCGGCATTATATAAAGCTACTTTTTTAGTATCTTTAAAATATCCTGTGTTATAACTTGGCTGACCGCAACAGGTTTGATCTTTTTTAAAAATCACTTCAACTCCAGCACTTCTTAAAAGCTTAATAGAGTTTAAAATAGTATTCTGCATAGCAGCACTTGCTAGACAGGTCGCATAAAAATATACTTTTTTTTGCATTTTTAACCCTTTTTAATAAAATGATAATTTATTATATAACTTTAAAAATATTAAAGGGTTAAAATGGTTTTTTATGCGATTATTTTTTTAAATGTGTTGATTTATTTACTTGAATTTTTATTTGGTAAATCTGTATTTATAAATAACTTTGCACTTTATTATGGAAGTGATTTTTATACATTTTTTACCTACTCGTTTTTGCACGGAGATTTTGAGCATATTTTTATGAATATGGTAATGCTTTTTATGCTATCTCAAATTCTTAGATTTTTAAATATCAAACACTTATTAATTGTATATTTTGTAGGTGCAATTATTTCATCTTTGGGGTATTATTATTTAATGATAAATATGGGATATTATAATTTCATTTTACTTGGAGCTAGTGGAGCTATTAGTGCTTTAATGGGCTATGCTGCAATTATTTTAAGACAAAATGGATTTTTAATAGCTATTGTAGTAACTAGTATAATTTCTGCTGTGATTTTTCAAAATATTGCTTGGCAGGCTCATATTTTTGGTGCTATTTTTGGCATAATCTATGCTTATGGAATTTATTTTTTAAGGAGATAGAATGAAAAATTTTTTAAAAGGTTTTAGCTTATGCTTTAGTTTATTTATATTCTTTATATTAGGATTAATATCTACTAAAATTTATGAGTATTTAATAAATAAAGATGAAATTGTTATTGAGCAAACAATAGAAGTAGAAAAAAGATTAAATTATGATTCTTATATTTCAAATCCAAAATTTACTATGACAAAACAACTTAGTATAAAAGAAAATCTAAATGAAAATGAAAAGAATGAAATAGAAGAATTGTTCTCTAAGGTATTAGAAAGAGTAAAAGAAAGTAATTTATGTGAAGGTGGAAGCTATATATTACAACCTAATATAGCCTATCAAGATGGAATGAATATTCCAAATGGTTATAAATTTGATTCTGCTTTAAGATGTGAGTTTAAAAAAGAAGAATATCAAAACTATAAGAATTTATTAAAAGATATAGATAACATACTAGCTAATAATGAGTATATTACAATTAATTCTCCTGCCTTAAATCTATCAGTTAGTAAAGAAGAAATAAGCATAATAAAACAAGAATTGTATGATGAAATATTTAAAAAAGCTATAGGTATAAAAGATAAATATTCTAATCTTACAAATAAAATTTGTGAAATAAAATCAATAAAACATTATGAAATAGCACAAAATCAAATATTAGGTGCTGATTACAAATACGATGATACACCAATAGAAAAAGATAGTAATTTTAAACTAAACGCTACTTTAGAATTAACTTGCAAATAAGGAAAAAATATGAGTGAAATTATAACTAAAGGCTTTGCAGCTTATGATGAAAGTGCTAATTTTAAGCCAATTACTTTTAAAAGAAGTGCTTTAAGAGATGATGAGATATTGATTAAAACTATGTATTGTGGGATTTGCCATAGTGATATTCACGCTGCTAAAAATGAATGGAAAGCTACAAAATATCCTATAGTTCCAGGTCATGAAGTAGTTGGCTTAGTAGTTGAAATCGGTAAAAATGTAAAAGAATTTGAAATAGGAAATTACGCAGGAATTGGTTGTTTGATTAATTCTTGTGGTGAATGTGATGCTTGTTTAAACTCAAATGAGCAATTTTGTCAAAAAGGTGCTGTTTGGACTTATAATAGTGTTGATTATTTTAATAATTCAGAAATTACTAAAGGCGGATATTCAAATTATATAAAAGTTCATAAAAACTATGCAATTAAAGTTCCTAATAATGCTCCACTAAAACTAATTGCTCCACTTTTTTGTGCAGGAATTACTACTTATTCTCCACTTAAATTCTCTAAAGTTAGTAAAGGTATGGATATAGCAATCGCAGGATTTGGGGGCTTGGGTGTAATGGCTTTTAAATACGCAAAAGCAATGGGTGCAAATGTTAGTGTAATAGCTAGAAACGATACTAAAAAAGAAGCAGCTATTAAACTTGGAGCAAGTAATTATTATAATGATATTAATAAGGTTGATAAAAAATTTGATGTAATAATTAGCACAATTCCAAGTAAATACGATGTCTTAGCGTATGCAAGAGCTTTAAAATACGGCGGAGAAATGGCAATCGTTGGCTTACCACCAATAAACGAACAAGTATCAATTAGTCTAAATGCCTTAATTAGAGTAAGTCATAAGAAAATTTATGGCTCATTAATAGGTGGCATTAAAGAAACTAAAGAAATGCTTGAATTTTCATTAAAACACTCAATTTATCCAGAAGTTAAAATTATAAAACCTAATGAAATTAATAAAGCTTATGATGATTTATTGAATAATTCAAATTCTTTTAGATATGTAATTGATTTTAATGAATAAAAATCTAATTTTAAGCCTAATATCTTTAGGCTTAATATCATTTTTAAGCGTATTAATTGAAACTTCTTTAAATGTAACTTTTGCTTATTTAATACAAACTTTTAATATTGATATTAATAAAGCTTCTTTACTTACTTCTATGTTTTTACTAGCAATCACACTTACAATGCCACTAAGCTCATATTTAGTAAATCAAATAAATACTAAAAAACTTTTTATTTTTACTAATTTATTATTTTTAATAAGCCTAATAATTTGCTCAAGCGCAGGTGAGTTTTATATTTTAGTTTTTGCTAGATTTTTACAAGGAATTGCTGCAGGTATTGCTCTACCACTTATGTTTAATATGGTAATTTTTAAAGCTAGTGAAAAATACTTCGGATTTTTGATGGGATTTTGTATATTTTTAGTAGCGACTGCACCTGGTTTTGGGCCAATTTATGGTGGATTTATTATGAAATATTTTAAGTTTAAAGATATTTTTATATTTTTAACACCTTTTTTGGTTTTTGCCTTTGTTTTAGGAATTAAAAATATTCCAAATCTTGGAACAAAATATAAATTAGACTTAAAAGAATATATATTAATTGTATTGCTAGTAATTAGTGTTGCTATAAGTATTAAATATATTTATATTTTATTTTTTAGTATTTTAATTATTTTTATGCTAAATAAAAGCAAAATTATTGCAAGTGCTAAGAATTTGCAATTTTTCTCATCTACTTTAATTGTATTTTTAATGCAGTTTTTTGCTTTAAGCTACTCATTAATACTGCCGAATTATTTAATTATGAGTAAAAATTATGATAATTTTGAAGCTAGTAAAGTAATGCTTTTAGGCTCATTAATTGCTGCTATTTTATCTCCAATAAGCGGATATTTAAGCGATAAATTTGGATCTTTTAAATTAAGTTTGCTAGGTATTTTTATCATAATAATTGCAAATATTTTATTATTAAATATTGAAGAAAAAACCTTATTAAATCTTTCAATATGTTATTTAATTTATGCTTTCGCACAAGGCTTATCTATGAGTGCTTTAATTTCTTACTCTATAAAAATTTCTAAAGATAAAACAAATGCAAATAATTATATAAATACTTTTCAACAAAGTTTTGGAAGCTATGCTGTGATGATAATATCTATAATTTTTAATAATAATTACGAAATTGGCTTTTTAAATTCTATAAAATTAATACTATTTTTAGCATTTTTACAATTAATCTTAATTTATTTTGCTTTTAGAAAAAAAATCTAGCAATGGGTTTTTAATCATTGCTAGATTTTTATTATATAAACTTATGTAAAGAATGTAAGTGATATAAAATGAGTTGAAAGCTTTATGTGCTCGTTATTTAAGCTTGATTTTTGTAAAATGTAAGTGCTTTACAAAGTGTATAAAATAAGAGTTTTTGCTTTACATTTCATAAAATGCTTTTAAAAAACCTTTACAACATACTTTACAAAATCTTTATAAAAGCCCATTAAATCGGCTTTGAAATACTTTTAAAATCTTTTTAAATAATATATGCAAAAAATATTGCGGGGACATTTGGGGGATATTTTGTCCCCCATAAATAAAATTATAGCAACATTTTAAGCCAATTTTTTATATTAATCTTGACCATTTCTAACGAATGCAGGTTCGTTAAAATCTCTAGTTTTATAATCTACTTTTATTGTTCCGCCACTTACTTTTTGCATTTCAGGTTGAACTATTTTATAGCTTAACTCTTCTTCACGCTTTTTGCTCTCTTGCTCAATTTTAGCTTTTTGTGCTCTTGTTTCATCAAAACCTGTAGCTATAATAGTAACTTCAACAGCATCAGCTGGCAAGCTAGTATCTAATACATGTCCGCAGAATACATTTAAATCTTCGTTACTAGAATTTGAAATCTCTTCCATTGTCTCAACAAGTTGGAAGAAAGGAATATTTTCACCATAGCTAAAAAATACTATCATAGCTTTAGCATCTTGTAGGTTAGTTGTATAATTTTCTAATAATGGAGAATCAATTGCATTTGCATACGCTTCTTTAATAGCATTTTCACCTTCAGCTCTTCCCATTCCCATAAGTGCTGTTCCACGATGGCTCATAACAGAAGTAACATCTGCAAAATCTATATTAGTATCAGCTTCAATTAATAACATTTTAATTATGCCGGTTACAGCATTTACTAAAACATCATTAGCAAATTTGTTAGCTTCTCTAGTATTTAAAGTTTTTGGAACTACTAATTTTAACTTATCATTTTGGATTAATATAACGCAATCGCTTTCTTTTTTTAGCTCTTCTAATCCTTTTTCAGCAGCTTTAATTCTAGCTTTTTCGTAACTAAATGGGAATGTAGCAACAGAAACAACAAGTATGCCTAAAGATTTTGCAATTTTAGCAATCACTGGACCTGCACCAGTGCCAGTTCCACCGCCTAGACCTTCGGCGATAAATAATAATTCTGTTCCTGCTAAGCGTTCTTTAATTTCATCTTCAACTTCTTCAGCTGAAATTCTACCTATTTCAGGATTTGCACCAGCTCCACGACCATTTGTCTTCTTTGGTCCTAATTGTATTTTAATGTTTGCTTTTGACCTATTTATATCTTGAATATCAGTATTTGCAATCATAATATCTACATTAGAAATATCAACTTTTAAAGAACTAGCACAAGTTTCTACAATATGATTTATCATATTTCCACCTGCTCCACCAACACCAATTACTTTTATCTTAACGCCGCAATCCATTTCACTCTCCATTACTTTAAAATCTATATTATCACCTAAAATATCAAAATCCATTTCTTAAAATATCCTTTCTATATAAGCACAAACTTTCTTCCAAGATTTAGCAAAAACGCCTTCAGATTTTTCTTCATTAGAACTAATCTTTAATGACTCTAATACTTCATCTTTGTCATTTTTTTCAATCTTAAGCAATTTTTGTTCCTTAACATCTATATTTGTGTAATAAGAAGTATTGTTTTTAGTTTCTATTTCTTTATCTACCGAAAAATCTATGATTTTTTCTAATTCTGTGGTTTTTTGTCTAGTTAATAAAACACCACTAGAATTAAGCTCATATTTAGTATGAAAACCACAAGAATACATACATAGGCCTAATAAACATGTATATTCAGGCATAGTAAAAATCTCATTATCCCCATAAAATACGCTATTTTTTTCTATAACGGTTCTTACGGCTTTATTGTTAAATTTAGGAGTTGCTCTTTCAGCCATATTGTCTATTTTAAAACAACCTCCAGTTAAAACTACTCTTGAGAAAAATTTCTCATAAGGACTATCATCTATGCTAGCATATATACATTCAAGCATTTCTGTAAGTCTCATATTTACACACTTTGAAACTGATTCAACAGATACTCTATCAAGAGTTTGAGAACCGGTTTTGTAATATTCTACATGAGTGCTATTTTCTTCATCTTTAAATAAAGAAAATTGTAATTTAATTTTATCTGCAACCTCATTGCTAGCGGTAAGATATTTAGCAATATCGCTTGTAATATGCCAAGAACCAAAAGGAAAATAATACATCCATATAATTGAATTATAAGCATATATTGCAATATCACATACTTGCGAACCACAATCAATGATAGCAACACCATTTTCTCTTTCATCGTTATTTAAACAATAAATTGAATTAGCATATATAGAAGATACTAAAACATAGTTTTTTATATCAGCATTTGATAATATTTGCTTTATATTTTCATAATCATTTTTATTCATAGTAATAATATTAGCTTCCAATCTAAAGCTTGAAGCCATCATACCAAGTGGATCTTCAATATTATCAGTATTATTCGCTCTAAATCTATAAGGCAGTATATGAATTGGAATTTGATCGCTATGAATATCTGCAGATGTTCTAGCAGCATTAATTGCTTTTTCTATATCCTTAATCGTAATTGCCGAGCCATTAGCATCTAGCCTTATGTCAGCATATCCGGTTACAGAATTTGTATAAGCTCCACTAACAGAAACAGCAATTTTATCTATATTAATACTTAAATTTTCCTTAACCTTATTTACTGCTTTTTTAATGGAATTACTTGCGTCATTAATGCTTGTAATTTTTCCAGATTTAATTCCGTAAGTTTGTGTATTAGCAACACTAACTACTTTGATACCTTCCCCATCAAAACTAACAATAGCTACTTTTATTAAACTAGAACCAAGATCAATAGCTAAAATATTCAAAATTCACTACCTTTATAATAATTTTTAATTTCATAACGCTTATCTAATTCTTTTATTAAATCATCAAGCATAAGAGTAAAATTAATATTTTTCAACTCATTACTTAAATCAGTATTATTCTTTTCACTTGTATTATCAACTAATTTTTGAGAAAGTATTTCATATACTAATACTTTATCATTTAAAAGCACATAAGATTTTTTAGTATTTTTCAAAAATAACTCGCTCACAAATGTAAAAAATTCTGTATCCGTTAAATCGGTATTATTTTTAGAAACTTTAGATATAAAACCTATATTTTTGCCATTAATTTTATCTTTTTTTAATTCTTCTTCACCTGTATTTGACAATAATTCTTTAAATTTTAATTCTCTTAAATCTTCTTCTACCATCATTTTAGCTTTTTCAAATTCTAAAGCAGTTGGCTGATTTATTTTATCAAGTCTTACTATGTAATATTTATTATCCATAATAAAAGGCTTACTCATTTCACCTACTTTTAAATCTTTATTTTGTAAAACTAATTCAGAATAAGCATTTTGATTTGTAGTTGATTGGAATTTAATTTCATTATTTTTTAACTTAATGTAATCAAGTTTAGCTTCTTTTTCTAATAAACTTAAAGCAAAATCTATCTTAACATTATTTAATGCTAGTTCATATTCTTTAATTTTGCCTTCTTCATCTTTATAATTAAATTTATTATTTTCCCAATAAGCTTTCATATCACTTTCAATTAAATTGTCTAAATTAGGATTTAATGTATATACAGAATAATCATATGATAGTTCAGTTTTATATTCATCTTTATGTTCTTGCCAATAAGACTTTAATTCATCTTCGCTTAATTTGATTTTATCTTCTTCTTTAGACAAATCTATAATTTTTAAATTTATCTCATCTTGCATATTTAAACTAGCATTTGCGATTTCTAATTCTTCTTTGTTTGCTGGAACTACTAGTAATTTTAATAATTTAGAAATTTCTAATTTATTTTTGATTTGATTAGCAAAATCTGCTTCACTCATTCTTAAATTTTTCAAATATGTTAAATATTTACTTTTATCAAATGTTTTATCTTCTTCACTTTTATTAAATAACTCATAGCTAGCTATTGTTTTTACAACTTCTTCTTCACTAGCATAAAATCCCAAATCATAAGCATAATTTAATAATAATTTTTCTCTTATTAATTCCACTAATGCTTGTTTATCCAGTCCTAATTTTAACGCTTGTTCTTCTGTTAATTCACCATTAGATAATTGATTTTGAATATAAAATAATTCGCTATATTTATCATTAAATTCTTTATGTGTTACGCCTAAATTTCCTACTTTTGCTACATATTTGCTTCTTGAACTATTTAAATCTACACTACCCCAACCAACAGTTCCTGCACCAACAAATGCTATAACGCTAATCCAAATTGTAACAACTAAATATTTTTTATGACGCTGCATCCAAGTAATCATTATTTATCCTAATTTCAAGTGTTTTTAAAGAAAAATCCTATCTTATAAGCATTAACAAAGATTTAATTTATAAAGAAATTTTAGCCTGCAAATCTATATCAAAAATTTTAGAAAATAAACCATTAAAATCTCTATCAAAAATCAATAATCCAAAATTCTTTATCATTAAAAAATTAGATTTATTTTTTCTTAATTTATCTATTAAAACATTCATATCTTGCAAAATTAATTCATTTTCTATAAAAATATTTTGATTTTGATATTTCAAACTTGAACCATTGCATATTTTCATTATATCTTTAGTGCAAACTACGGCTATCACTTTAGCTTGTGAAAAAGAATTATATATTTTTGAATGTAATTTTACATATTTACAAGCATCATATTGTTTATAATTTTCATTTAATAATAATTTAATAAAGAATGAATTATCATCATTAAATATTGTATTTTTGTTTATTAAAAACGCATTATCTTCAAATCTTGAAGATATAGAACCATTAAGTCCATATATAAAGTCTTTTTCATACATTATTTTTGCGTATTTTTTGATTTCAGCAAACATTATTATATCCTTGTTAAAAAGTTTTATTTATTATATATACAATATTAAATTACAAGGTAAGCATTTGCAAATTCATATTCCCGTTTTAAAAGATGAAGTAGTTAAATTATTTAAAGATTTAGATAATGGTTATTATCTTGACGCGACTTTGGGCTATGCAGGACACGCTAGTGCTATATTAAAAAATAATAATAAACTAAATCTAATAGCGTGTGACCAAGATATAGAAGCCATCAATTATTCTAAAGAAAAATTAAAAGAATTTAATGTAGATATTCAAATTTATAAAACAAATTATGAAAATATATTTTCTTTCATTAATAACAAAAATGAAATTAAAGGTGTATTAGCAGATATTGGAGTATCTAGTTTGCAATTAGATAAAGATGATAGGGGGTTTTCTTTTGATTCTAGTGAATTAGATATGAGAATGGATAAAAATAAAGATTTTGATGCAAAAACTCTAATTAATACCTATACTAACAAGCAACTAAGTGAAATTTTTAAAAATTACGCAGAATTACCAGAAAAACTAGCTTCTGATATAGCTTCAAATATTATCAAAAATAGACCTATTAACTCTTGCAAAGAACTTAGTAAAATAATAGGAAATGCAAAGTTAAACAATCGTAGTGTAAGCCTAAAAACTTTAATATTTCAAGCAATTAGAATTGAAGTAAATGATGAATTAGGAGTGCTTAAAAGATTTTTAGAGCAACTAAAAGAATTTAAAAATTGTCTAATTTGTATAATTACTTTTCATTCTTTAGAAGATAAAATAGTAAAAGACACTTTTAAAAAATGGGCAAATAATTGCATTTGTGATGAATTTGCAATTAGATGTGAATGTGGTAATAACCATTCCTTAGGAAAAATTATTACTAAAAAACCAATTGAACCTAGCAAAGAAGAAATAAAATATAATTCTAGGTCAAGTTGTGCAAAACTTAGAGCGTTTTATTTAAAATAATGAAAAACATAAGAACAAGTACAGAAGAAAAAGAAGAATTACTAATAAATAAATACCAAGATTATTCTATTTTAGGTTTTAACAAAAGGCTAATATTATTATTTTTTATAATAATGATTATATCAATTAGCTTAGTTTGGGTTAGACTTCAACTCTATGAATCAAGTAAAGTTTATGCTCAATTAAAAGATAAAAGAGAAGTATTAAGCGAAGAAAATAAAGAGCTTAAAAGAAAAATAGAAGCTTTACAATTTAAAAATAAAATTACAAATTATTTTGAAGTGCAATATGGAACTAAATAAACAATATTTTATTAATTCGTATCAAAAATTAAAAGTGTATTTTCATAAATACGACCCTAGTAATTTTTCATTACTATACGCTATGAAAGCTTGCGTTGGACTTGCTATTTGCTTAATCATAAGCTATTTTACAATTCACGAAAACTATACTATTTTTAGTGTTTTATCTTGTGTTTTTATATTTTATATGAACAATCTTAATTCGGTAGGAACTAAGAAAATATTATATTTGCTAGCTTTTACTTTTTTTGGTTGTTTTTTTGCTCTAGTAGTTCCTTATTTAATCAAACTTGATTTTTTTATGGCAATTCCTAGTTTTATTTGGATTTTCGCTGTTATTTTTGCAGGTGCAATTTCACAAGACGCACTAAAAGTTGGCATATATGCAACCTTACTTGTTATGGCTATGTTAATTAGTGCTAGTCTAAATAATTTTGATTCTTTAGAAGTATTTTATGCGACATTAATTGGCTCTTGCGTAGCAACTATTTTTAGAACATTTGCATTTTATACTTATGGTGGATTTACTAGAAGAAGTTTTATAATGCTTTTAAATGATTTGATTTATATGAGTGAAAATATGACAAATAGCAAATATGAAATGTGGCAAAATTTATTCGTAACAAGGATTAATGAATTTAAAAGACTTTTTGAAAGTAAATCAGTAAATATAAAAGATTCAAGCCTTATAAGACACCAAGAAATGGCTATGTTTTATTTGCTAAAGTGTGAAGAAATAGCACTTGCTTTATTTTCACTAAGGACATTTTTTAAACAAAATTCAAAAAATGCTCATATAAAAAATATTCAAAATGAAATTATTTTTAATCTTGAAGAATTAAAAAAGATATTTAAAGATGAAAAAGTCAATCTCAAATCATTTTGCCTTGATAGATTAAAACAATTAAATACCTTACCAATATTATGCACCTTAGTAGAAGTTCTTTATTACAAGCTTGAATTATTTAAACAAGGTGGAGCAAAACAATTAACCTTAAAACCAAAAGATAAAAAAATCACAATTAAAACTATTTTAGAAAAGTTTCATTTTGATAATAAGTATTTTAAATTCTCAATAAAAGTTGCATTAGCAACTTCGTTTTCATTATTTTTAGCATTATTTTTCAAAATTGACCACGGAATTTGGATAGCGATGGGTGTTTTTACAATGTTTAAAGAAACTATCAATTCAACTACAATTAATAATAAAGAAACCATTTATGCAGCACTCATAGGCTTTGCATTAGGACTTTTAATTATTTTTTCAATACATTCAAAATTAATTTTTGTAGTGCTATTTTTATCATATTTTGCTTGTATATATTTTAAGCATTTTCCATATTTTATAGCAACTATTTTTATTATGCTAAATCTTGCTATTTTATTTGCGAGTTTAGGACTTGATTATGAAAGATTACTTGTATATAGATTAATTGATTTTATTGTAGCATTTTTTATAGTTTATACCTTTTCGTATCTTTGGCCTAGCAAAAGCGAAGATGATATAAAACCTACTTTAAAAGACGCAATAAATAATCTTAAAAACTTCTTAAGTGCTGTTATTAAAAAAGAAGATTATTTAAATTATGAAAATAAAATTTTATTAAATATTAAAAGCCTTAAAAACCTTTTATATGAAAGCAGAAACAAACATAATAAAATTGAGCAAATTAGACTACTAGAAGCAGTTTTGGAAATGAATAACTTATGTATATCATTAAATGAGTATTTATATTCAAAATATAATAAAATTCAATTAAAAGAACAATCAGATATTGGAATTTTAATCACTAGATTTAAAATGATGGAAAATATAAGTAATGACTTGCCTTATTATTTTTACGATGAAATAGATGATAAAATTCTAACAAACGATGAGAGAATTAAGTATTTTATAAACCAAATCTCAAAACGCCAAGATATAGTATATAAATACCTAATTGATAACTAAAATTACTCTAATTCAACTTGCTCTAATAATAATTCATCGCCACTTTTAATCTCAACATTATTACTAGAGCAATTTTTACAACAAAACTCATTTTTATTTTGAATAAAACTACAATTGCAATCTTTACAAAAAAGTTCAAGTTCTTTTAAAACTACTTCTAATTTAGCATTGTAATAACTTGAATTATTATCGCTAGTAAAAGCATTGAAAGCTTCTTTAAAATAATGCTCTTCAACCCCACTAAGTCTACCTATGCTAACTCTTACTCTAGTAATTTTTGTAGCTTTATTATTTATTTTAATTCTTTCACACTCATCTAAAAGATTATTAACAATTGCCATTTCATGCATTAGCAAATCCTTGGCAATAATTCGCCTTTTGGCATTTGTAAAATCCTACTTCCACCATAGCTATTATTAAGCTTTACTGATGGGCTTTTTGACTTATGCACTACACCTATTATATTTGCAAAATCATTATATTTTTTTAATTCTTTTAATACATTTTGCGCATCTTCTTTAGAACAAATACAAACAAATGTTCCTTCATTAGCTAATTCTAAAGCATCAAATCCTAATAATTCACAAAGCCCTAAAACCCCATCACTTATACTAACATCACTTTCATTGATTATAAATTCCAAGCCACTTGATTTTGCTAATTCATTTAACACGCTAGATAAACCACCACGAGTAGCGTCTCTTAGACATTTTATATCGTATTTTAAAATATCTCTTACTTCACTATATAAACATTTTGCATCACTCATAATATCGTAGTTAAAACCAAATCTAGAAGCCATTACACAAGCTCCATGCCTTCCTAAATCACCACTTACTATAATAGCGTCGCCTTCTTTAATACTTTTTGTGCTAATTTTATTATTATTAATAAATCCATTTGCATCGCCTATACAAGTTGTATTTATATATATCTTATCAGCCTTACCCTTAGGAACTACCTTTAAATCCCCACACTTAATTCCTACTTCAAATTCTTTTGCAGTATTTGATAAATCATTTAATATTTTTGCTAAATCATCAAGTAAAAAACCTTCTTCTAAAATAAGACCTAAAGTAAGATATTTAGGCTTTGCTCCCATCATCAAAACATCATTTATAGAACCACAAGCTGCGATTTTACCTATATTTGCACCATTAATAAAAATTGGGTCAAGCACAAAAGAATCAGTTGAAAAAGCAATTTTAGAAAAACCATCACAAACAGCAGCATCTTCGCTAAGTCCTTGAGAATTATCAGCTTGAATATGTTTTAAAATAAAATTATTTAAAAACTCATTCATCTCATCTCCGCCACCACCATAGCTTAATAAAACTTGCTTTTGCATAATATTTCCTTTAATTTCCTATTGTGTAATCTCTTACTAATCTAATTTTTGCTACTTTTGATAAAGCTTCTCCTGTCTCAACACTAATTCTTGCTAAAACGGTGTTTTTATCAAATTTTAACGCTTTAGAACTATCAACTTTTGTATATTCTATTGTGATTAAATATTTTCTATCACTATTACTAGGGTAATAGTAATTCTCGGTTATTTTTGCGTTTGACATAATACCTGAATTAACTATAGGATCACCTGATTCAAACCATCTACTTAATGCCTTTGCTCTAGCTCCGTCCATTATAAGTTCAACTTGCTCTTTAAGATAAGCTCTAGCTGCAAATGATACGGTGCTTTTTGATGATTGCAAGGTTAAAACTCCAACAACGCTTACTAAAATAATAAATATAATAGCAGTTATCATACTAAAACCTGATTTTTTCATATTATTACCCCACTTTTGCAAACTTTAAGGCTTGTCTTTTTAGTAATAAAACTACCTGGCAAATCATTTACTTCTAAGCATAATTTAATTTTAGTAACGCCGTTATTATTACTAATAATAAAATCACTAACATTATTTACAAGTGTTACTTTATCAATGGTATTTGTTGCGAAATTTGGTTTTTTATCTTTAAAATCATAACTATAATATTTTAATTCACCATCTTCAAACTTAATACCTTCAATCTTATCAACTAATACATATACATTACTAATTGTAAAAATCTTATCACTTAGTTTTAGTTCAATTTTTGCATAATCTTCTTTCTTACCACTACCAACATTTCTTTCAGCTATTTCTAAATCATACAAATCTTTTTCCATAAAAGAAGTTGAAGTTGCTATATTATCCCCTAAAAAATATACGCCTAACTTATCTCCTAAAGAATACGAATTAATAATTTTAGTATTAATACCTTTTTGCTTATGAGAAAAACAATTAAAATAATTTGTTCCATCATAGCAACTTGCTTTATCATTTACAGCTGCATGAACAACACTTTTAGTTTCATTAAGCCCGTCCCATTTATTATGCTTTTTATCAATAATAGCAATTCTAGCCCATTCAAAAATCTTAAAATCATTCTTTAAAGAATCATCTTCAATATTAAAAACAAACTTACAATCAGTTACAGAATTTACACATTCAGAATTTTCAGCTTTTTTAAGTCTAAAGCTATTTTTAATGGCATTGTTTAGGTGTGTTGTTAAAAAGTCCATAGTAGCTTGAGATTTAAGCTCAAGTTCATTTAATGCTCTAACTCTTTGTTCGTTATCGTAAGAAAATTTAATAATCTCAATACCAAGCCCTGCAATTATTCCTAAAATAACAATAACAACAATTAATTCTATTATCGTAAAAGCCTTTTTCATCTACTTCCTTATAAACTTAAATAATTTTTTAATTTTGCTTCATTAGTGCTATCCCAAGTGGTATCACTAGTCTTCATTGCATATTGGCTATAAATACTATCTAATCTTCCAAATTTATTAAAAAATACATCAAATGATACAATAGGATTAGCTCCATCTAAAATCTGCATTTGACCTACATACATTGTGCTAGTCCCGCCTATATCTCCACATATACTATTTGTTGATATAGCACAATCAATAGGGGTTTTAAAACCAAATTTATAAGATGAATCTATTTTTGAATACTTACCATATATATAATTTATCTTTTGACCTAAAACATTAGAAAAGCTTACATTTTTTTGATTATTTATAGAAATATTATTGATATTTGCAGCACTTCCTGATGAAGTAGCATAATATCTTGAATTAATATTAATTTGATTTAACTCATCAACTTTATAAGTTATCTTACCTTGTAAAGCAGGAGTTAATATATATTGAGATAATAAGCTATTGGTTTTGTATTCATCATAAGCTATATTAGAATTATCATAAGGTAGATTTCTAATAAGTCCATAAAGCTCTTTTACTTCATAAAAATATTCTTGTTTATAACCTATCTCATCGCCTTCTAAACTAGCATTAACTATTTTTGGAATAGCTGCTAAGCTAATTCCAATTACAACCATAGAAAATATAAGCTCAATTAATGAAAAGCCTTTTTTCATCCACGAACCCTTTCGTATTCTTTCATATATTCGCCTAAAATTTTAACTTTTTCTAAACTAGCACTATTGTAAATACTAGCTCTTAATCCGCCAAGTTTTTTATGACCTTTTAAACCTAGCATATTGTGTTCTTTAGCAGCTTTACTCCAAAATTCTAAGTCTAATTCATCATTTCCTGTAGTAAAGCAAACATTCATAACTGATCTATCATCATTATTTACATAAGCTTTGTAAAAATTACTATTATCAATAATATCATAAAGATATTTAGCTTTTATTTCATTTTCTTGATTAATTGCATCAAGTCCGCCTTTAGCTTTAATCCATTTCATAATTTTTGCATATACATAAATAGCAAATGTAGGCGGAGTATTAAATAAAGAATTATTATCTGCATAAGTGTTGTAATTAAACATTTTAGGCATAGTTTTATTTTTACTGCGTTCTAATAAGTCTTTTCTAATAATTAAACATGCAAATCCTGCTATACCAGCATTTTTTTGAACTCCACCATATAAAACACCTATATTTGAAAAGTCTAATTTCTTAGAAAAAAAGTCCGAACTAGCATCAACAATCAAAGGAGAATTTGAAATAGGAAGTTGCTTATATTGAGTTCCATGCACCGTGTTGTTTGAACAAATATAAGTATAAGAACTATCATTATTTAAAGCAATTTTTGGAATATAATTATATTTACTATCTTTTGAACTAGCTACGATTTTTGCATTTACTCCAGCTAAGATAGCTTCTTCACAAGCTTTTTGCGTCCATACATCAGTATCAATGTATTCACAAGGCTTATTATCTAGGCTAAAATTCATAGCCAATAAGCTAAATTGCATAGTAGCACCACCTTGAACGAAAATTACTTCATAATCATCATTTATTCCATAAAGCTCTTTTGCATCTTTAATAGCGTCATTGTGCATTTGCTCATAATAACTTGAGCGATGACTAATTTCCATAATAGAAAAGCCGTTATTTTTATAACTTAATAATTCTTCTTGAATTTCTTTTAAAACCTCTAATGGTAATTCAGATGGTCCTGCACTAAAATTGTATTGTCTCATTTTTACTCCTTTATAATCTTTGCTATTTTTACACAATCAATTGATTTTAGCGTGATTTCATCGCCTTCTTTTAAAGCACTAAGTTTTATGCCTTTATTATCTTTCATAACTCTAGCATATTCTTTAATGCTTTCTAAGAATGATTGATGAGTGCTTAAAATCTTTTGATAATTGTTTATTTTTACATATTTTTCTTTAAATTTAGGTTTAAAGCTGTTATTTAATAATATTTTTTGATTTTCTAGTTTGTCTTTTGCTAGTTTTATTTTAAAATCAATGATATTTTTACTCTTTATAAAATCATTTAAAGATTGATTTTTATTTAAAATAGCCTTATTAAATGATTGCTTTGCTAGTTTTTCATATTGATTTAGACTAAATTGCATACTTGAAATATTGCTTTTAAGCTTTGTGATATTTATCTTATTTTCATAAATATTATAAAGCTTTTCTTTATTTTCTAAGGCTTTATGAAAATTATTATTTAAAATAGTTTTTTGATTATTTAAAATTAGCTCATTTTGTTTTAAAATATTTTTTAGCTTATTTTGAAATAAAGTCTTTTTATTTAAAAGATTATTTTTATATGAATTAAATTTAAAATTCACTTCTTTTTTAGAAAATTTACTTGCTAAATATAAATAATTTTGCTCTTTTTTATCCAAATGTTTTTTAATAGTTAAATTAAAATAATTTTGCAAATTATCTAAATCTAGCATTCTATCAAACTTATTATAAACCAAGCTTTGCATAGCCGCAGTTGGGGTTGCATAATATTTACTAGCTGCTAAATCACTTAAATGAGTATCTATTTCGTGTCCTAAACCCGTAATTATTGGGATTTTAGATGCTACGATTTGTCTTACTAAAGCTTCATCGTTAAAGCAAAATAAATCTTCTTTACTACCACCGCCACGAGCTATTAATATAATATCAAAATCAAATTCATTAGCCTTTTTAATACACTCAACTACTCTTTTACTAGCATTTTCTCCTTGCATTAAACTATCAAAAAACACTAATTTTATTAAATAAGCTTCGTTGTTTTCATAAACTCTTAAAATATCTTTAGCAGCAGCTGAATTAATAGCTGTAATTACTGCAATTTTTTTAATATTTTTTGGAATTTGTTTTTTATAAATATCTAAAAACAAGCCTTCATCTTTTAATTTCTTATAAAGCTCATTAAAAGCTGCTTGTAATTTACCCAATCCATCGGCTAATTCATAATCAGTGCAGTTTAGTTGATACTTTCCACTAGCAGGATATATGGTAAGTTTTCCAATGGCTATTATTTTATTGCCTACTATTAAATTAGCCTTACCTTTGTTATAACTTGAAAACATAGTGCAATCAAGGCTTGATAACTCATCTTTAATAGTAAAATACCAATGCCCTGAAGTATGATTTGTAATCTTGCTAACTTCTCCTTGAATTGCGATATTTAAAAAAGTGCTTTCTAAATTATTTTTAGCAAGATTATTGATTTCGCTTACACTAAAATATGTTTTTTCTAGTTTATTTGCTAACATTTTTACTCGCTATAAACAATGAACTAACTCCAAAACTATAAGTTTTGAAAAGTTTTAAATCAAAATTATGCTCTTTTAATTTATCTTTAAATTCATCATTTGAGTAAAAATCATCAATAGAATTAGGTAAATATTCATAAGCTGCTTTGTTTTTGCTTAAAATTCCACCTATTATAGGTAATATTTTTTTTAGATAAAAATCACGGAAAAATCCTATTATACCGCCCTTTTCTCTTTTAAAAAACTCTAATACTAAAAGCATTCCATTAGGCTTTAGCACTCTTTTAAATTCTTCTAATGCTTCATCTTTTTCAACCACATTTCTAAAACCATAACTAATAGTAATTAAATCTACGCTTTCATTATCTAATGGCAAATTATTTGCATAGCCTAATTTAAAATCAATTTCTAAATGACGCTTTTTAGCCACTTCTAGCATTCCACTACTTGGGTCAATCCCTACAACCTTTGCATTTGGAATTTTACTTAGCAAAACACACATATCGCCTGTCCCACAAGCAATATCAGCTATATTTAAATTAGAATTTAAATTAAGAAAATCTTTAACCTTACTAATCGCATCAAATCTCCATTTTGCATCGATACCAAAACTTAAAACCTTATTAGCTTTATCATAGCTTGGAGCTATTTCATTAAACATTTCTACTATTTTTTCTTGTTTTTGCATATTTATCCTAAATAATAAGTTCTAGCTATTTTACTAATTTTTCTAGCTATTTTTTTAACGCTTTTATTTTTTGCTAATTTTTCTTGAAAATCTAATTTTTTATGAGTTTTAAAAAAGCTTAAAAATTCAAGCAATATTATTAATTTTTCGCAACTTTCATTAAATCTTAATACTTTTATAGCTTCTTTTCTTAAAACTTTTGAAAAGATTTTTACAAAATTGACCTTAGCACAATTTGTGGTATAAAAATTATTTTCATCTAAAATAATACAAGATAAATTATCATAAAAATTATCATTTTTATTGATAGTTTTTATTATATTTTCTTCGTAAATAAAAGAGAATAAATTAAGAATTTCTTTTATTATCTCTTGTTTAGAATTAATACTCAAATAAAACAAATATATCCTTAAAGCAAGTCCTATGCTAATGCTTAAATCCCTTGATTTAAGCCCATAAGTTAAAAATATTTTTAATCTTTCATATTCACTAAAACTAAGTCCATCTTGAGAATTTTCATCAAATAAAGTGCAGATATAAAAATTATTAAATTGTTCTATCATCTTGCCTTGAGTGATGGCTCTTTTGTATTTTAAACTTTTACTTTTTACTTCATTTAAGCTAAGCTCACTCGTATGATATTCTATGTCAGCTCTTGATAAATTAGCTTTTAAAAAATGTAAATTGCTATCAATTATATCAAGTTTATAAAGACTATTTTCAAATAAACAAAAACTATCTTTAAGCTTTTTAAACTCTAAATTACTCTCTAAGGTAAAAAAGAGAAAGTGTTTTAAAATACTCACCTAAACTCCTTTTTTATCTTATTTTAACTTATATTATTTGCAATTTGAACAAGTAGCCAAAAACGCTGTAATTTTAATACTTTCTATAGGATTATCTAACTTAGTTTGTAAAGTTTGTTGATATTTATCAAGTCCAGCCTTAACTTTATCTAAATCAAAAACACTTTTACAATTATTACAAACCAAATGAATATGTTCGTATTCATATATATCGTATTTTGATTTATCATTAGGGATTGAAATCTCAACTACTAAACCCTCATCAATCATAGTGCTAAGATTTTTATAAACAGTAGCAAGTGAAATTGCAGGATATTCAACCTTTATTTGCTCGTATAATTCATCAATACTAGGGTGTTCGTGTTTTGATAAAACTTTTAAAATGCTTATTCTTTGCGGAGTTGCTTTTAGCTTTCTATCCTTTAAAATCTCTAAAAACTTCATATTTACCTTTACCAAATAATATTTTTTATTAAATGCGAAAGAATACTATAAATAACTTAATATTTCTAGTCATTAATTAAGTTATTTTAAATTTGTAATATTTTTGTAAGGAGAAAAAATGAAAGCGAAAATCATTTATTGTAATGCTTGAAAATATGAACCACAAGCTGCAAGGGTTGCAGATGAATTAATTGGTGAATTTCAAGGAATAGAAGTAGAATTTGAAATAGGAAGTAAAGGCGATTTTATAGTTATTTGTGATAATGAGAAAATATATTCAAAAAATGAATTAATAGGTTGTGATAGCAAAAGATTTCCACATATTAATGAGATTAATTCACTTATTAAAGCCTATAGATAATTAAAGAATTTAATTTTAAATTCTTTAATTACAAATCAATTCTTACTAATTTATAATCAGGGTCAAACCTAAATGATAATAAATTTTCATATATTCCAAAAAGTATCATAAAAGTTACAAAAGAACTTCCACCATAGCTAAAAAACGGCAGTGGCACTCCAACAACAGGAGCAAACCCTATAGTCATAGATACATTAACCCCAACATAAATAAATATTAATATGGATAGAGCTGATGTAAAAGTTTTAGCAAAATAATCTTTTTTAAGCTTTTTATTAAAGCTTAGCAAATGCAAAATCAGTAATAAATATAATCCTAAAAGCAAGCAAGCACCTAAAAATCCGTATCTTTCAATAGTATATGCAAAAATAAAATCACTCGTGCTAATTGGTAAGAATTTAAAATGAGTTTGAGTAGCATCATCTTTGCTTTTACCATTTATTCCACCACTTCCTATTGCTATCATACTTTGTCTTACTTGATAACTTGGTTTTTCACTTAAAAAATCAGTAATTCTTTTCTTTTGGTAATCATTTAAATTATCATAGACAATAGGAGCTATTGGCATACAAATTCCAAGTAATAATGCCCCTGTTAAAATAATTTTATGATGAATACCCACTAAAAACAATGTAACATAGCCAACTATTAAAATAATTAAAGCAGAACCTAAGTCAGGCTCACTTTTAATAAGAACAAAAGGTAAAATTATATAAAAACTAATTTTGCAAAAATCTTTAAATCTATATCCATCATCAGGTGGAGGATTGTGTCTAATTAAATAAGCAAGCATTAATAAAAATGCAGGTTTAAAAATCTCACTAGGCTGAATTGTAAATCTTGTAAAAGGAATTTCAAGCCATCTAGTAGCTCCTAATTTAGTAGCCCCTAAAACATCAACTAATAATAATAAACCTATGCAAAACCAGTAAAAAAAAGGAATAAGCCATTCAATTTTTTTAATGGGTAATAAAAAAAATATAAAAAAAGCAAAAAACCCTACAATCACATATATAATTTGTTTATGCGCTAAAACTTCATTCGCCTCATTCATTAATAAAAATGAAAAAATTATTATTGGAAATACGAGCAATGGCAATATAAAATCAAAGTGGGTTAAAATTTTACCATCTAGTTTTATCAATTTACAACCTTTTGCTAAATTTGTTTATGAATATGATTTAAAAAGGTTAATATTGAGTAAGATTGTAGCAAGTGAAATTGAAAGAATTGATATATATTTAGCTAAAGTTTTAGGACAAAGTCGCTCACAAATTTCTAATCTAATAAAAAATCAAAATGTATTAGTAAATAATAAAGTAATTAAAAACTCATATAAACTAAATATAAATGATGAAATAGAGATTAATTACCCTGATATAAAAGATATAAATATTAAATATGAAGCTAATTTTGATGTAGAAATTCTGTATGAAGATGAGTATATGCTAGTAGTAAATAAGCCAAATAATGTAGCAACTCACGGCTGCTCTTCTTTAAAAGAAGCATCATTAGTAGAATGGCTACTTGAGAGAAATTATAAACTAGCTGATATTAACGGCAAAATAAGAGCAGGAATAGTGCATAGACTTGATAAAGATACTAGCGGAGTTATGCTAGTAGCTAAAAGCAATGAAGCATATTTTAGCTTAGCAAATCAGATTAAAAATAGAGAAGTCAATAGAATTTATCTAGCAGTTACAAACCACACAATAAATCAAAATCATATAGAAAAATATATAAAAAGAAATGAGAATAATAGATTAAAAATGCAATCTTTAAGCAAAGATGAATGTATTAAAAAATACGGCTTAAATGAAGATAGATGGGGCAAATGGGCTAGAACTCATTTTATAAATCTTGCAAATACAAACGATAAAGCTTTAATTTCAGCAAAATTAGAAAGCGGTAGAACTCATCAAATAAGAACCCATCTAGCAAGTGTAAATAGATATATTTTAGGAGATAGTATTTATGCTGATGAGAGCAGTAAAAATAAAGCAAATAGATTAATGCTACATTCATTTTATATAAATTACACCCACCCAATAACAAATAATTTTATGGAATTTTATTCAAGTAATTGTTTGAGTTTTAATGAAGCTATTAAAGATTTTAAAGATATAAAACTTGACTTAAATCTAGCTCATAATTTATTAAATCAATTTAGTAATAATTTGGAATAGGATATGCTTATAAATCATTATTCATACTTAGTATAATTAAATCTTTACACGAAAGGCAAAATATGAAGAAAATTATTAAAATAAGTTTATTTACGGCTTTTATTATAGGTTTTAATGCGTGCTCTAGCACAACAAGTCTTAGTGAAATTGCTCCGATTGATAATCTTACTATGGTAAATAATATAAGAACTCTTCAAGGTATGAGAGAAATAGGATTTGAGTGGGACCCTATATATGATCAAAATATAGATGGTTATAAGATTTATAGAAAAGAGCTAAATGATGAAAATGCAAAAGACAAACTAATCGCTACTATAAATGATAGATATGCAACTCATTATTCTGATAATAATTTAAATCCTGATACTAGCTATGCTTATACTTTCGTAACTTTTAATAAAGAAGGTAATTCAAAACTATCTACTATAAATGTAAAAACTATAGGAAAAATTGAACCAGTTACATTTATTCAAGCAATAGCAGGACTTCCTAATAAAATCAAAATAATTTGGAGACCGCATACTGATTCAAGAGTTGTAAAATATAATATTTATAAACAAGACGCTAATTCTGATAAGTGGTATAAAGTAGCAACTATTAATAATCGCTTAAGTGCTGAATATTTAGACGAAGTTAAAGCAAATCTATATGCTAAATACAAAGTAACTGCACTAACTTATAACGGAGTTGAAAGTGATGCTAGTGCTGAAGTTGAAGCAATTAGTAAAGTTTTACCACCACAAATTGTAAATATCAATGTAACCACAAACCTACCTAAAAAAATAATTCTTACTTGGGACGCTCCTAAATATGAAGACTTTTCTCATTATAAAATATATTATTCAAAAGCATCTTTATTACCATTTTTTGAGCTAGCTACAACTACAGAAAATAGCTATGAGGATAATATAGGAGATGATGGAGTAAGCAGATATTATTATGTAACTATGATAGATAAAGACGGACTTGAGAGTGCAAAAACTGGCGTAAATGTAGTTGGAATGAGCCTTGATAAACCTAAAACTCCTGCTCTTACAGGATTTGAATTACAAAATGAAAATACACTAAAAATAAAATGGATTAGCACGGATAATCGTATAAAAACCTATAAACTTATTAAAAATTCAACAGAAGTTGCAAACGGAATACAAAATGATTATTATGTAGATACTACATATATGCCTGGAGATGTTTATCAAATAATTGGCGTTGATGAATTTGGAATAGAATCAAAACCTAGTTCAAAATTGAGTGTTAAATAATGCCAAATTTTAAAGCAAAATATATAAAGAATTTAACCTTGCCAATTAGTGTTGGAGAGGTTGAATTTAAATTTAAAACAAAAACACAATTAGGCAAAACTTTAGTTTATACTAATATTAATAATTCTAGTTTTTTTATAGAACTTAACGAAAAAAATAATGAATTTGTAGTAAAAATTGATAAATTAACAAAAATTACCGACTTAGCCTTAATGCAAAAAGCCTTAGAAGTATTTGAAAAAACATTTTGTGATGAAATCATATCAAAAGCATATCATTATAATAAATTTAAAGAATTAGCAAGTAATGTCATATCATCTCCTAAGGACTTTAAAGAATTAATTAATTCATTAAATAATGTTTATTTAGAGATTGGTTTTGGTTCAGGAAGACATTTGCTATATCAAGCAAAAAATAATCCTCAAAATACTTATATTGGAATAGAAATTCATAAACCTAGTCTTATTCAAGTAAGTAAATTAGCTAAAGATTTAAATAATATATATTTATTAGATTTTGATGCAAGAATAGCTATAAAAGAATTAAATAATAGTTGTTTAAATGGAATATATTTGCATTTTCCTGTGCCTTGGGACGACGCTCCTTATAGAAGAGTTGTATCAAATGAATTTAAAAGCGAGTGCGAAAGAGTATTAAAAGAAAATGGATTTTTTGAATTAAGAAGCGATAGTTTAATGTATGCAGAATATACAAAAAATATTTTTTCTGATTTAGACTATGATTATTTTAAAAATAAGGACGCAAGGATAATAAGTAAATACGAAAGCCGTTGGCTTAAAATGAATAAAGATATATATGATTTTGTTTGCTATGTGAGAAATAAAAAGAATTTAAATCAAGAAATCATAAATCAAAAAATTAATTTCAAAATTGATTTTAATAAACTTAATTTTATAAAACATATTGATGAAGATTTTTTCTTAAAAATATCAAGAATTTATGAATGTGATAATGCAAAAATCATTCAAATAGCTTATGGTGGATTTGACACACCAAGTAGCTCTTATTTGTTATGTAAAGAAAATGAAGAATTTGAGTTTTTGTTTCACGACTTTTGCCCAAATACTTTAAATTTAAAAGCATTTATTAAATTAAAAGAGTTTTTACAATGAAAAGCAATGCTACTTTAATAAATGCCAATAATTTAACTCTAGCCTACAATAATGAAATAGTATTGCATAATATAAATTTTAGTGCTAATGAAGGTGATTTTATATTTATCACCGGTAAAAGTGGTAGCGGAAAAACAACATTGCTTAAAAGTTTTTTTGGAGAATTTAGCGAATTTAGTGGGGATTTGCATGTTTTGTTTAAAAATATGGGAAATATTAGCAATGCTGAATTGTTAAAACTTAGAAGAAAATTAGGAATAATTTTTCAAGATTACAAGCTAATTAACGAGCTAAATGTAAGCGATAATATAGCATTACCTTTAAAAATAGCTGGCGTTAAAAATGAACAAATCAGCAAGCATGTAGATGTGTTATTAAAATACACAAAACTTCAGCATAAAGCTAAAAAAATGCCTTTAGAATTAAGTGGCGGAGAGCAGCAAAGAATAGCCCTTGCAAGAGCAATCATACACAATCCTAAAATAATAATTTGTGATGAGCCAACAGGAAATCTTGATATTCATTCAGCTGATATTATTTGGCAATTACTAAATGCTGCTAGAAACACATTCAATGCTTGCATTATCGCAGTAACTCATCAAATTCCACCTAGAATTGATTTTAATTATAGACATTTAAATATAGAAAATGGGGTTTTGAATGAATTTATTTAAAACACATATTAGTTTTATTTTTCCACTTTTTATTATATGTTTTTGTTTTCAATTTGCCTTTTTTATTGATGAATTAATAAAAGATTATGAAACCAAATTAAATAAAGATTACAGCGTAGTATTAGTAAGCGAGCTTGAAATTCAAGCAGTTGATTTAGCTAATATTGAGTATTTTTCAAGTATTAATGAATTAGACCCTAGTGAAATTCTTAATAAATTAAAAAAAGATATAACAAATGCTAATTTAAATACCTTAAAATCAAAACTACCGAAATTTTATAATATTAGCTTTACTAAATTTATTAATGAAAACGAAATAAATCAAATCAAAAAACAACTATTAAAAATACCAAATGTTTTAAAAGTAGAAACATTCTCAAAAACACACATTAAAATATATAAACTATTAAATATTATAAAATTAATCTCTTATATATGTTTAATTTGCATAAGCATATTATCTATTGCTTTATTTATAAAACAAATAAAAATTTTTAAATACGAGCACGAAAATAGAATTTATATTCTTAATTTATTTGGGGCAAATTTCTTCCAAAGAGCTGCACCAATGCTTAAGATTGTATTTGTAGATAATATAATTTGTTTTGCTTTATTATTTGCGTTTTTTATTAATTTTAATAATATCTCTTATATAAAAGAATTTTTAGCAAAACTTGATATAGATTTACCGCAAATTGATTTTTTACCTAGTTTAATTGAAGTAAGCTCTTATTCTTTACTAGCTTCATTACTATGTATAATGATTGTAATGTTTAAGGTAAAAAGACAATGAAAAAACTTCTAATAGTTTTGTTTAGCTTAAGTTTGTTTGCAAATCAAATAGAAAACAACACAAAAAAACTAGAGCAAACTCAAAATGAAAAAGAACAAATATCAAAAAAATTAGAAGATTTGGCAAGTGAAATAATTGAAGGGGAACAAAAATTAAAAGAAATAAATGAAAAAGTTAAAAAAACTTCAAATATAACAGCAGAATTACAAGAACTTGTAAATGCTCAAAATGGAGAATTAAATACATTTATCACACAAAATAAAGAGCTAATGAAAGATAAAGAGAAATTAGGTGCTAAATTAGTTGAAATAATTGCTAAGGATTTTTCGTATGATTTAATAGCACCAAAAGATTTAATTGATAGCTCAATGAGTATAGTTTCTATTGAAGTATTAAATACACTTTCTGAAGTTTTGAATAATGAGCTTTATAAAATTTCAAAAGATTATGCAAGAACACAACAGCAAATTGATTATAAGCAAAAAAAAATTAGTGAAATGAATGTAAATATTGATAATTATAAAAAACAAGCAAAAGAATTAAGCGAACTTAAAAAACGCCAAGAGAATTTAATTTCTAAACAAAAACAAGATGAAAAAATATATAAACAACGCCTAACAAATTTACAAAAACAACAAGATGAAATTAGAGCAACTTTGGCTAAGTTAAAAATCATAGAAAATGAAAAATCAAATAAAAAATCAAGTCAAACTACACAAGTAAAACATTCTGATACCTTAAGTTATGATGGAAAGGTAGCAAAATATACAGGAGCAAAAACTATAGCACCTTTGGTTGATTTTAGTGTAAAACAAAAATTTGGAGATTACATAGACCCTATATATAAATTAAAAATATTTAATGAAAATGTAGTGCTACGCTCAAATACGCCTGATGCCAATGTAAGAGTAGTATTTGATGGAAAAGTAGTTTTTGCAAATGATACTGCAGTCCTTGATAAGGTTGTAATTGTTGAACACGCAAATGGAATTCACACAATATACGCTCACTTATCAAAATTTAGCAAACTTGCAAAGGTTGGAGAAGTATTAAAAAAAGGAAACATTGTTGGAAAAGTTGAAAGGGATTTAACTTTTGAAGTTACACAAAAAAACTACCACATAAATCCGTTAGAACTAATCAACAATTAAATTATAGTTATACTTTTAAGTATTTATATGCAAATAACATTAGTAATGCTAAAAATAATACAAAAAATCCTTGCATACTAAAATACAATTCATAACTAATATTATCAATATATTTTGCAATAATTCCTTCAATTCCTTGTGCGGCACCAGAACATAAAAACCAAATTCCCATAGTGCTTGAATTAAATCCACTTGGAGTTAATTTTGATACTATGCTAAGTCCTAAAACCCCTATGCTTGTTTGAGAAATACCCAACATAAAATAAGTAATTAATATATATATTGGATTAATAAAATCATCTTTACTAAGCATTCCTAAAACAATAAATGAACTAGCAGCAATAATCATAGCAACTGGTATAATTAATGCTTCATTAATTGAGCTTTTTTTACTTATAAAACTTAAAAGCATACTTGTAAAAATACTAACTAAAAACATAAAAGCTAAATACCAACTAGCTGGAATTTGATAATTTAAAATACTAAAAGAAACCTTACTTTTAATTAAAATATTTAAAGTATTAAAGCTTTGAAAAATCAACATATAAAAAAACACAGCAGCTATTAAATAAAAAGCTAATTTTTTAAAATTATTTTTTGTTGGTATTTTTCTATAAATAAAAATATAAAAAATTATTAAAATTAAAATTGAAAAAATACTTATAATTTTACTAACCACCAAAAGTTCTTGAGTAGCTAAGAATGCAATAAATAAAAATATCAAAATAAACATAGCTATATTATTTTTAAAAAAATCATATTTTATAGGTTCGCTAGATATATATTTTGAATTATAAAAAAATACTAAAATAGCACAAAATACACTAAAAAATGATATGAAAAATGCTAAATTATAAGAATGTAGTATTAAAAGACCAGCACTAATTTGCCCCAAAAAACATCCTATATTTACAAAAATATAAAACATACTAAATACATACTCGCTATCATTAGGATAACTTTTAGATAACAAACTTGTAATATTTGACTTGATTAATACACTACCAAAAATAATGCAAAAAAGAGATATTGTTAATAAATCAAAAGTTAAACATAAATACCCTAAAGTAAGAAAAATAATTCCTAAAATTACACATCTTTTTGCACCTAAGCAAAAATCACTTAAATATGCTCCAAATATACCAAAAGCATAAATGGCAGCACCCAAACTTGCACTTATTGCACTTGCTTCACCTTTAGAAAAAGAAAATGTATCCATTAAATAAAACACAAAAATACCTAAAAAGCCTAAAAAGGCAAATCTTTCTAGGGCTTCTATGTAACATATTGGTAATAGTGGTTTTAACTTATTTTTTGACATCGTTTTCTCCTAAAGAAAATCTTGAAGCCTAAGAAAGATTTAATTCTATTAAATTTAAAGGAGGTGGTGGATTTACCAGGACTCGAACCTGGGACCAACCGGTTATGAGCCGGTTGCTCTAACCAACTGAGCTATAAATCCTCCGTGATTAAAAGCTGTTATTATATATTTAAAAACTTAAAAATTACTTAAACAATAAAATTTTTATCTTTTTTATAGGCTTTTATTGAATATTACAAAATAACCCATAAAAACCTATAGGCATTTATAAAAAATATAAATGCCTAATCATATTACATAGCAATGAAATTCTTAGGATTAAAATACTCAAGGTTAAAGGCATTTGCCACACCTTCGTGAGTGCAGTGTCCTTTATGTGTATTTAAACCATATCTTAAACTTTCAAAACAAGTTATAGCACCAATTACTCCAAGGTTTGCTATTTTAATTCCATAAGGAGTTGTAGCGTTTAATAGTGCTAAAGTAGCTGTTTTTGCAACTGCTCCTGGCATATTACCAACTGCATAATGAATTATCCCATCAACTTCATAAATAGGGTTTGTATGAGTTGTTGCACGGCTTGTCTCAAAACAACCGCCTTGATCAATTGCAACATCAACTATAACAGCACCTTTTTTCATATGTTTTAAATGTTTTCTAGATAATAATTTAGGAGTTTTTGCTCCTGGAACTAACGCAGCTCCAATTACTACATCAGCATCTTTTATACTATCTAATATATTTGAAATATTACTATATAAAGTAGTAATCTTACCATTAAATACATGGTCAATATAATCTAGTCTATTAGCATCACGACCTAAAATTACAACTTCTGCTCCCATACCAAAAGCAAGTTGAGCAGCATTAAGCCCTACCATACCACTACCTAAAATTACAACTTTTCCTTTTTTAACACCAGTTAGACCACTAAGCAGCATTCCGTTACCACCATAAGTTTTTTCCAAATACTTACAACCTTGAATTACCGCTAAACGACCAGCAATAGCACTCATAGGAGCTAAGCAAGGAAGATTTTTACCTTCTTGAATTGTCTCATAAGCAAATGCTGATATTTCTTTATCTATTAACATTTTTGTAAGTTTTTCATCTGCTGCTAAATGTAAATATGTATATAAAATCTGTCCTTTTTTAAAATACTTATATTCACTTTCAATCGGTTCTTTTACTTTAATAATCATTCCAGCTTTTTCAAAAATTTCTTCTTTAGTTAAAATCTTTGCTCCGGCTTTTATATATTCTTCATCACTTATATCAATACCAGCACCGGCTTTACTTTCTACTAAAACTTCATGTCCATGATTTATATATTCAATAACATCTAAAGGCGTTAAGCCAACTCTATATTCTTGGTCTTTAATTTCTTTTAAACAACCTATAATCATTTATACTCCTTTTGTGATAAAGGAGTATGATATAAAAAAAATAAAAACTTCAAAAGATTTTTTTGAAAAAATTATAAAAAGTGTTACGAATTTACAAGTTATATGTTTTCTAGCATATGAACTATTACAATTTTAAACGCCAAAAATAAAAGTAGCAAGCTTCCTATTGGTTGTAAAATTTTTTTATTAACTTTCATTTTACTTATAAATAAACTAGAAAAGCACATAAAAAATGTAATTAAAGCTATTAATAAAGAAGAAATAAATAAATTATATTCCAAAGAAAATATCATAAGTCCTGCACCTAGTGCATCAATACTAGTTGCTATGCTAAGCAAAAATAATGAACCATAACTTATATTAATATTCTCATTTTCATTATCTAAGAATTCTTTAAATAATTTATATGCTAAAAATACAAAAATTGCAAAAATCACATAATGATCAATTGCTTGAATTAACTTCATATACCTTACATTTAATAAATAAGTTACATAATATCCTAAAATAGGCATTAAAACTTGAAAACAAGCAGATAATGCACTAAAAACCAATAACTTTTTTAAAGATTGTTTTTGTAGCACTAAGCAAATACTTAATGCTACAAAAAATGCGTCAATTGCTAAAGAGAAAGCTAAAATAACAATATCAATTATCATCAAATAAGCCATTCTCTTCTTCTAAATTTTCTTCTTCGTCTTCTTCCTTAGGGCATTTTGCAATGCTTACAACCTCATCGCTACCAACATTTACAACAATTACTCCGCTTGTATTTCTACCAGCTTTTCTAATGCTTTGCATATCAGTTCTAATCATCTTGCCACTACTTGTAAGCGCCATTAAATCCATAGTATCATCAACAATTACAATGCCTACTAAATCTTTTGTCTTTTGAGTAAGTTTCATACAAATTACGCCCTTACCACCACGACTTTGTAAGCGATATTCTCCTGCATCAGTTCTTTTTGCGATACCTTTTTGGCTAACACTTAAAATTTCTTGCTCATTACTTTCAATAACCACTGCACCTATTACATAATCTTGCTCTTCTTTAAAGCGAATAGCAGTTACCCCACGAGCTACACGACCAATTTGACGAACTTTTGTAAGTGGGAATTTAATACACATACCCTTTTTAGTAGCTACAAAAATCATAGTTCCACTAACTTGCTCTTCTTGGTTTTCTTGGTTTTCATCTAAAGAATTTTCTTCTTCAACAATTTGAATATTATCATCTTCAATATTTTCACTATTTTCATCAACCAAATCAATATTTTCACTATCATCATTTTGTGCTATTAAAACACTTACTAATTCATCGTTTTCATCAAGATTAATAGCTCTTACACCAACTGAACGGATATTACTATATTCACTTAAATTCGTGCGTTTAATAAGACCATTTTTAGTAAAGAATGCAAGTGATTTTGTCTTAGCAAAATCAGTTGTTGGAATTATTGCCATAATTTTTTCATCTGGTAAAAGATTGATTAGATTTACAACAGCTTTTCCTTTAGCAGTTCTGCTACCTTCAGGAATTTTATAAACTTTTAACCAATATAGTTGTCCTTTATTAGTAACAAACATTAGCGTATCGTGAGAATTTGCAGTAAAGAAACTCTCTATAAAATCATCATCATAAGTAGTAACTGCGACTTTACCTTTACCACCACGCTTTTGTTTTTCATATGATTTTGTAGGAACTCTTTTGATATATCCACGATGAGTAATTGTAATTACCATTGGCTCATTTGGTATTAAATCTTCTACATCAATTTCATCATAATCATCTACTATTTCAGTAATTCTTGGAACTTTAAATTTATTTTTAATTTCTAATAATTCATCGTGAATTATTTCTTCTATTTTTTCTTCACTTTTTAAGATTGCATTTAGTTCTTCAATTTTTGCTAAAAGCTCTCTTAACTCATCTTCTAATTTATCTCTTTCAAGTCCTGTAAGACGGCTAAGTCTCATTTCTAAAATAGCATTAGCTTGTAATTCAGTTAAGCTAAATTTTTCTACTAAAGCATCTCTTGCACTTGCAGTATCTGCACTTGATTTAATTAATGCAATTACTTCATCTATATTATCTAGTGCAATTTTAAGACCTTCTAAGATATGTGCTCTTGCTTTTGCTTTTTCAAGTTCAAAAATAGTTCTTCTAATAATTACGGTTTTTCTATGATTTAAGAATAAATCTAATAGCTCAATTAAAGAAAATACCTTAGGTTCTTTATTGTGAATTGCTAACATTATCACACCAAATGTTGTCTCCATTGTGGTGCTTTTAAATAAATTATTTAGCACAATTTCACTCATAGCATCACGCTTAAGCTCAATTACAAGGCGAATTCCATCTCTATCACTCTCATCTCTTGTCTCGCTTATACCTTCTATTTGCTTTTCTTTTACAAGCTCTGCAATTTGCTCGTGAAGTCTTGCTTTATTTACTTGATAAGGTAACTCATCAATTACTATTAGCTCTTTATTTCCTTTTTGTTCTATATGAGTTTTTGCTCTTACTTTAATTCTACCACGACCTGTTTTATAAGCTTCTATAATGCCTTTTTTACCAAAAATTATCCCACCAGTTGGAAAATCAGGACCTTTTATAAACTGCATTATTTCTTCTAAACTAGCGTTTTTATTCTCAAGTAAATATAAAAGTCCATCTACTAATTCATCTAAACTATGTGGCGGAATATTAGTTGCCATACCAACAGCAATACCACTTGAGCCGTTTAATAATAAATTAGGCACTCTTGAAGGTAAAACATCAGGCTCACTCATACTATCATCATAGTTTGGAACAAAATCAACGGTGTCTTTATCTAAATCTTTTAACAATTCTTCAGCCAAAATTGTCATTCTAGCTTCAGTATAACGCATAGCTGCAGCACCATCTCCATCAACTGAACCAAAGTTTCCTTGACCATCAATACTTGGGTATCTCATTGAAAAGCTTTGTGCCATTCTTACTAAAGCATCATAAACAGCAGTATCTCCGTGCGGATGGTATTTACCGATTACATCACCCACTATACGAGCTGATTTTTTATAAGCACTTTTTGAACCTACTCCTAAATCATTCATTGCATAAAGAATTCTTCTATGAACCGGCTTTAATCCATCTCTTGCATCAGGTAAGGCACGGCCTATAATTACTGACATAGAATAATCAAGATAGCTTGTTTTTATACTATCTTCAATATCTACAATAGTAATTTCACTATTATCAAATAAATTCATTGTTTTCCTTTAAGTAAAGATTTTTTTATACTAGCAAACTAAACTTTCGCATCGGCTAATACGACTGCAAAAAGAACCTTAATTTTAGCTTTTTTAAGCACTGAATTCGCTTGTTTTAAAGACTCGCCTGAAGTGATAATATCATCTACTAAAATTACAGGTAAATCCAAGGTCTTTTGCAATTCATATTTTCTTTTATTTTTCTTTCTAAACGAAAGACTTTTACCTTTATAAATAATCTTATTTTTTGCTTTAATTGCGTTATATAATGGAATAATATTTTTTGATTTCATATTTTTAATAAGTATTGCTGTATGAGAATACCCGCTAGAGCAATCATCATCTAAGCCTATAGCATAAGCTAATTCATTATCAAAATGAAATCTTTTATAAGAATAAGATGCGAGTTTATTTAATATAAAATATCCACTAATAAAATGCTTGTGATTTAATAATTTTTTAATTTTAGAATATTTATAAAAGCTAATTACTTCTAAACCATCATCTAAAATTCTTCTTTTACATTCAAGTAATTTAAATTCTTTTTCACAAGTTTTACAAAAAATCTTAAATGTAGGCTTAGAGCAATTATAACATAGCATAAAGATTTTATTCTTTATCTTTTAGACGCTTTTTAACCGATTTTACCTTATATTTTAGATTATCATTTCTACTTTTGTGAATGTCAAATTTGGCTACTAAATAAACTCTATCTTTATTAATTAATTTATTTGCTTTATTTAAAATTTTTAAAGCACTTTTTAAATCATCAGTTTCTACGCTAGTTCCCATTGCACCTAATTTATGTTTTATATTTTTCTTTCTTAAATACTCAATAATTGGTGCTATTTCTTCACTTTTACTATCATCGCTCATAGAAAAAATACAAAAATCCATTGTAACACTCATTTTTTCTCCTTTAAATAAATTTAATTATTTCTTCGTTACTTGCTCTTGTAGTTTTAAAATTATTTACATTATCGCTACTTTTTTTACCTATTGCAATGCCACATATGATTTTGCCTTCAACCCCATTTTCTCTAATAGTATCGCAATATTCAGTAATACTACCTAAAACACAAGTGCTAAATCCTAAATATGTAGCCGCATTTAAAAAATTAGCTAGAAAAATACCACAATCTAACAAAGAACCTTCGTTTAAACCATTATCAATATGTAAAATTGCTAGATTTTTAGCATTAAAGAATTTAAAATTCTTATGCCATTGCTCTAGCCTTTTTTCTTTCTCATCTCGCTTTATATTAAGTGCTTCATAAAGCCTAATTCCTGTCTGAAATCTTCTGCTCTTATAAGGTTCAAACCAAATATCAGGATATAATTTTATATCTTGACTTTTTAAGTTATTTTTTACAGCATTTAATAAATCATCACTTAATTTAGCAAGGCTTTTACCGCTAAAAAAGCTTAGTTTTGCTGGTTGCATATTTGTTGCACTAGGGCTTAATTTTGCAAGTTCTACTATATTAATTAATTCATCTTTACTTAATTCATAGTCAATAAAATCTCTACAAGAAAATCTATTATCCAAACATTCCTTAAAAGTCATAAAATCTCCTTAAAACAAGCATAATTGCAAAATATTCTAAAATAAAAGCAGAAATTATATTAATAATCTTTAGCACTTTTAGACTAAATAAATTTGTATATTTATATACAAAAAACGAAAGCGAAAATATCCAAATAAGTATGCTAACGCTAAGTCCTAAAAATAAATATATAGGATTTTGTTTAGTGCTTAGCATAGTTGCAACGCTAAGCCAAAATGTGATTACATAAGGATTTGCTAGATTTAGTAAAAATCCTTTAATAAAATTACTAAATATATTTGTATTTTCTAAATTCTTATGAAGATTTATATCTTTTACTGGCTTTAGCATTAAAAATGCTAAATAACTTAAAAATATAAAGCCAAAAATACTTAAAATATTTAAAAATAAATCATTTTTAATAAATTCTAAAACGCTAAAGCTTAATAATGATAAATAAAGTAAATCAGCGACAAAAGCACCAAAACCTAAAGCAAAAGCATTCTTAAAAGATTTTAGTGCATAACTTAAAATTAGAATATTAACAGGACCAAAAGGAACGCAAACTCCAAGTCCTAATAATATCCCATCAAATAAATCATTCATCTGCTAAACTAAGTCCTACTTTTCCATCTTTAATTTCACTAACTATTACTTCTAGCGTTTCGCCCTCATTAAAGCTTTTGCCCTTAATTTTATTAGAATGTAATAATCCATCAATGCCGTCTTGTAAGGTTACAAATACTCCAAAATTAGCTACTTTTTTAACAACACCACTAAATCTAGTTCCTATTTCAAATTCTACTTTAGGAGCTTGTTTTTTGCCTTTAGATTTTGGTTTTAACACTTCATTTAATATATATTCTTTAGCTTCTTTTACTAATTTTCCACTAATTTTTACTTCATTTTTATCTCTATCTAAATCTATGCTAACGCCAAATTTATCTATGATTTCTTTAATAGTTTTACCACCTTGACCAATAATTTCTGGAATATCATTAGCACTTACGCTAAATATTTCTAATTTAGGTAAAATTTCTTCATTAATAACAATCTTAGAATTTGCTTCTTCCATTAAATTAAGAATATGAATTCTTCCTTTTCTAGCAGCTTCTAAAGCTTGGGTTAATATTTCAGTGCTAACCCCACCTAATTTTATATCCATTTGCATAGCAGTTATTCCATCAACACTACCTGCTACTTTAAAATCCATATCCCCATCGTGATCTTCTAAGCCCATAATATCAGTTAATACAGCATATTCATTATCTTCAATTATAAGCCCCATAGCAACTCCAGCTACTAGTTTTTTACTAGGAACTGCTGCAGCACGAAGAGCTAATGAGCCACCACAAACACTAGCCATTGAGCTACTTCCATTACTTTCTAATATTTCTGAAACTATTCTAATAGTATGAGCATAATCTTTACTAACTGAAGAACTTAAAGCTCTTTTTGCTAGATTTCCGTGTCCTAATTCTCTTCTTGAAGGTGCTTTTAAAGGACTTGCTTCGCCTACACAAAAACCAGGAAAATTATAATTAAACATAAATCTTTCATAGGTAGTTGATTTATTATTTAATAATTCAATTGCTTGAGCGTCATTGTCACTACCTAAAGTGCAAACCACTAATGCTTGAGTTTGACCCCTTGTAAATAAACAAGAGCCGTGCGCATTTGGTAAAATATTAGTCAATATACTAATAGGACGAACCTCATCTAAAGCTCTCCCATCAGCTCTTCTTCTTTCTTTTAAGATTTGCTTTCTTACTATGTGCTTTTTAATACGATTTAATTCATAATCAAGTTCAGCTTCACTCCAATTATTATTTATAAATTCTTCATCTAAAACAACTTTTTTTGCAATAGCTTTAAGCTCACTTGCCCTTTCGCTTTTAGCCATTTTATTAATTGCAAATTTTATATCTTCTAAATAGTTTTTTTCTAAATATTCATATACTGCTAGATTTTCGCTATCAGCTTTATAGTTAAACTCATAAGATTTTTTATATTCTTTAAAAGTATTATAAAAATCATTACTTATATTTAAAATACTACCTTTTGCAAATTCTAAAGCTTGTAATAACTCACTCTCGCTCATCTCATTCATTGAATTATTAGTCTCATTTGCTTTCATTTCTATCATTAATAATTCATCTTTAAGACCACTTACAAACAAATCAAGACTTGAAAGTTCTAAAGAATTTAAATCAGGATTTAGAACAAAACCATTTTCATCCTTAGCAACCCTAACCCCAACTGCTGGATATACAATTTCAATATCACTTAAAAATAAAGCCGCACTTGCTGCATAAAGTGCAAGTGGCTGAATATCAACATTTTCTTCAACCGAAAGAAGCATAACAACGATATGAGTTGGGTGTAAATAACCCTTAGGAAATAATGGGCGTAATGTTCTATCAATTATTCTTGAAGTTAAAGTCTCATAATCACTTGGTTTTGTTTCTCTTTTCACAAAACCGCCTGGAATTTTACCTGCTGCATAAGTTTTTTCTACATAGCTAACGGTTAATGGTAAAAAATCTTCACTAACACATTCATCTTCTCTAGCAACACTTGCTAACATAACCGTTTTACCACAAGTCATTAAAACACTTGCATTTGCTTGTTTTGCAACTAAATCAAGTTCAAATACTAATTCTTTATCGTTAATCTTAATTATTTTTTTCATTTATCTCCTTTTGATATGGCAAATAATAATTGCTCGTTTCTAAAATCTCACACGCATATTCACTTGATATTTCAAGTGGTTGCTTGTAGTAATAATCTTTATCTATAAAATGTTCTATTTTTTCTAAATAATAAACTTTATCAAATAAATCATTATAATAATTATAAGCATCAGCAGCTACTAAAGCACTTGCATATTTTATACTTCTAACGCCTAAACCCAATAAACTTTTATGACATACATTAATAGTTAAACCGCTGTTTGAACCTTGGTCTAACAATAAAATATCCTTACCTTTAAGATTGCTAAGTGGTAAAGACTTTCTATATTTTGCAATTTTACCCATAATTGATTCATCATAAAGCACAGTGCTCATTGATAAAATATATTCTTGAGTTATGGAAAAAGCTTCAATTAATTCTTGAATACATACTATATCTCTTGTTTCACTAATTTTTGCTATCTGACATTCATTATTTGGGGCATATATGCCTTTGTTAAAAAGCATATCATAATATAAATTAAGTTCACTTGCAATAGTCTCAATAAAAGGAATATTTTTAATACTATTTCCTATAATTATATGTCCTTCTAATTCTTTATATTGCAATAATTTTTCACTAAATTTATTAGCAGCTTGTAAAGGATTGTCAAAAATCATAAGTATCATCACCTCTTAAAGCAAAATTATATCTTACACCGCCTATTGGATAAAGATTGAATTTCAAATAAACTCCCCTATCTCTTACAGATTTTACACCCATTTGAGTAAGTTTTGCTGTTGTGCTTTCTTTAAATTCTAAAGAATAATTTATACATCTTTTTTTATGAGTAAAACCTATACTATAGTTTTCAAATTTCTTACTATTTAAATTAAACCAAGCTTGAGAATATATTATGTTATAAGGCATAAATTCATATTGAAATTTACTAGTTAAAAATCTATCATAAGGCTTATTTTTCACAAGAAGCTCATCAATTTTATTATAATAAAATCCAGAACTTATTTTAAATGGCTGGGTTGTATATACTCCTTCTATAAAAAATCTATCAATATTAGAATTTTTGAACGAATACTCCGTAGTATTATTAATATTAAAATTATTATTAAAATAATACTTAAGCTGATTGCTTAAAATATTAAACTTAGAATCTTCTGTCCTAAGCGTTAAAGAATGCTTAAGTTTTTTATCATTATCACTAAAAATTATTTGAGATAACTCAATATTAAAGGTTAAATCATCATAAGTATTTGGTATGAAAAATTCATTTTCTATTTCTTTTGAACCAGTCCTAAGACTAGCACCAAAACCAAAATTAATATTATGCAATATATAATCATACTTTCTAAATAAATTAGTATATATAAAAGCACTATGAGTAGAATTAAAATTATAATCATCTCTTCTACTATAATTATTATAAAAGTTAAGTCCTAATTCAAATTCTTCATTTAAAACAAAGTTAATATAATCATTAAATAAGCTTTTATTAAACTCAATTGGAACATAAAAATGAAATCTATTTAATGTGCTACCTTCTCTTCTATAAAAATTGCTATATGAAAAATCTGCTTTATAGTTAATATGATTATCAAATAAAGTATCATAAAATCTATGATAATGTAGATTTGGAATTTCTTGTAAAGTATAATCTTGATTAATACTTGAAGTGTCTTGATAATATTTAGCATATAAACCGAAATAATCTTTATTATCTGTATAAAAATAATTAAATTTTGAAGTTATTATGGCTTCATCATTATTATCTAAAAAACTAGATAAATTCAAATAATCAATATCACTAATTCTTAAAAAGTCTAAATATAATCCTTCTTGATTTTTGTTATTTGTATTAAAGATTTTATCTCTTTCATAGTGCATATTAAATCCATAATGCTCGCCAAATTTCAATTCTTCTTTATTAAAATAACTATTAAATTCTTTAAAATACCCAACTCCTATATTTCCTTTAGAATAAGGGCTATCAACAAAACGAAAATTAGAATAAATTCCATAACCCCTATTTGTTCTAATTTGTGGTCTTAATTCTAAATCCATTCTATGATTAATTGCCCAAAAAAATGGTTGCTCATAATGAATAGCTTCCTTGCTTTTTATTGATAATTTAGGAACCAAAAAACCAGTTTTTCTACTATCATCTGTATTAATAGCAAAATATGGCATATAAAAAATTGGTATATTTTTAAATCTTAAAACCATACCTTTTAATACTAAATCTTGAGTTTTAGTATTATAAATACCTTCCTTAAAATCAATACTCCATTCAGGATTTGCAACATCACAAGAACTAACACTTGCATTTTTTACAATAAAATCACCATTTATATAAGAACTATTCTTACTTTTTAACCATACTTCAATAAAAGAATCGCTTATAAAAAAATTATCAAAATTTGCACAAGAATTACCTAAATTAATTTTTGCATAATTTGATATAGTAGTTTGATTATTGTTTATTAAAAATACATCTCCAAATAATTCTAATTCTTTTGTATCTTGATTATATTTACCACTATTTGCTCTTGCAAAATAATTTTCTTTAAACAACAATATATCTTTATTTGAGATTATGTAATTATCTTTTTTTACAAACTCATCTGATTGAATTTCAATTTGATTTGAATAAAGTAAGCCAATAAGCAATATCAAATAAGATATTTTTTTAATCAACTTTAATCACCATAGATTTGCTGGCAATATCAGCAAAATTTCTTCTTGTCTTATTAAAGAATATAGATACAAACAATACCCCATTTATAAAAAATTCACAAAATACAAACACTAAAGCTCTATTTAAAGATTCTGTAAAATTAGGAGTATCAAAATGTTCGCAATTTACAATTTTTGTCTTTGTAATCATATTGCCAAAAGTTGCACCATACATATAAAAAAATATAAGAACATAAAAGAATTTAATAATAAAATATGCTTTTACATAGCGAAATAATAATATATTTAAATTGATATAATCTTCGTTATTTATTAAGGTTCTTATTTTAATTATTTCTTCATCATTTATAAAATATATCATTAAAATAAAGATAAGAATATAGCAAATTATAAAATCAGCCACAAAAGCAATAAACCTAGCAACAATATCGGCTAGTTGTTTATCTTCTTTTTCAAGCTTTTCTAATATTTTATCATCCATTTAAAACCCTAAACATAAATCCCCAAACAAGCGTTAAATTTCAAGGTCTTGTAACCTAAAAAATAGTGGAAGAAAAGCATTAAAGGCTGCAATTCACAATTACTTGCATCACAGAACACGGTTGCTTAAACTTAATCACATAAAAAAATCTGTTAGACCGAATATATTAAACCCGCGTTGTCTAGGGTAGTGTAATTTTACATAAAAAGCTTAATGAATTTTTACTTACCCAAGCAAAACTCAGAAAACATTGCATCAAACAATTCATCGCTTCCTGTTTTTTTACCAAAAAGAGATAGTTTATTTAAACTTTCATTTAAATAATAAGCACAAATTTCAAGCTCATTAAAATTATCTATAGCTAAATAAATATTCTCACTAGCACTATAAAACGCACTTATTAAATCAGTATTTGTTAAAACCAATTCATTGTCTAATTGAGAATTTAAATAATTTTTTAATTCAAATTCTAAAGCTTTTATATCATTATTTAATGCTGATATTTTAATACCTTCTAAAGTATTTACTTGTGCTAAGTCGCTTTTATTTTGAACTATAAAATATTTTTTACCACTATTTTTAATGTATTCTAAAAGTTTTAATTCATCTTCTAAGCATTCTTTTGATGAATCAATTAAAAACAATACTATATCAGCCTTATTAATAGCCTCATAGCTTCTTTTAATACCTAATTCTTCTATCAAATCATCACTTTGTCTAATTCCTGCAGTATCAACTAATTTTATTAAATGTCCGTGATAGTTTAAATACTCTTCAATACTATCTCTTGTAGTTCCTGCAATATCACTAACTATTGCTCTATTAAATGATAATAAAGCATTTAATAAAGAGCTTTTACCTACATTTGGTTTTCCAATAATTGCTAGGTTAAATCCTTCTATTAAGCCTCTTTTTTTCTCGCTTCTAATTGCAATTGTTTCTAATTCTTTAGCGTTATTAAGTAGTTTTGCTTTAGCATTTTCTAAAATATCTTCAGGCAAATCATCATCAGCATAATCAATTGCAGTTTCTAAATAAGCTAAAGTTTTAATTAACTCATCTTGGGTGTTAGTGATTAATTCTTTAAAAGCTCCATCTATATTCTTAGATATTATTTTTCTTGCATTTTCACTCTTTGCAGCAATTAATTCATTTATTAAAAGTGCTTTTTCTAAACTCATTTTATTGTTTAAGCAAGCTCTTTTGCTAAATTCCCCTGCTCTTGCAAATCTAGCACCTAATTTATTTAAAATCATAAGTATATTTTGTGCGTTTGTAAAACCGCCGTGAATTTGAAACTCTACGCAATCTTCACCAGTAAAAGAAAAAGGGGCTTTAAAATAAATTATAATGCCTTCATCAACAAATTCATTTTCGTAAAATAGTTTAAAAAAGTGAGCATAGCGGGGATTATTTTTTAATTTTTCTGCGTTTTTTTGACTTAATAATTTTGATGCTATTTCTAAAGCTTTTTCCCCACTTAATCTAATAATACTAATAGCACCATTTCCACTAGCACTAGCAAGTGCTGCTATTGTGCTATTCATTGTTTTTTAAATTCTCCATAAATTGCAATGTATCTTCCTAAAGAACTATCTTTTATAACTATATTTTTATGAGAAAATTCTTTTAATAATTCTTCATATACTAGATTTAATAAACTTGTTTCTAATGGTCTTGTTTGAGCCTTACCCACTTCATCAATTTTTGTCTTTACTTCGCTTAAATGCTTTTCAAGATTTTCTCTTAATTTGGCAAGAACACCACAAATCTCAACTCTTGCGTGAAGATTGTATTTAATGTTTATTAGATGATTTACAATAGTATCTAGTGCTTTGTATTTATGTGCGTCTTTTCCTATTAAACTTTCATAAGAATTTGCAATAAATTCTACATTTACACTATTTTCATTAGCTGGAGTTACCACAACATCTCTTACATCAAAATATTCACTACAAAATAAATTTTTTAAATCTTTTGCAATATCTTCAATAATATTAATTTCAATTTTTTTCTTAACTTTTACTTCAATTATTGCATCTTTTTTAAAAAAACCTAAAAAACCAGCTTTTGGCAATTGAATTATTTCATACTCTAATTCTCTAATAGAGCAATTAGTTTCCTTAATTGCTCTATCAATAGCACCTTCTAGTGTTCTATCAACTATTTGCATTTTTTCCTTCTTTATTAGCAAAAATTTTATTTACAAACCATTGTTGAGCTAGTGAAAATGTATTATTTACACACCAATACAATGTAAGACCTGCTGGGAAATTTATAAAAAATATCACAAATACTAAAGGTAAAAATTTCATAATCTTAGCTTGTGTAGGGTCTTGTATAGTCATAGGAGTTATAACTTGTTGTAAAAACATAGTAGCACCCATATAAATTGGTAAAATATAATAAGGATCATGTATTGCTAAGTCATTAATCCATAAAGCCCAAGGAGCAGCCTTAAGCTCAATAGCATTTAATAATACCCTATAAATTGCAAAAAATATTGGAATTTGAATTAATATTGGTAGACATCCGCCTAATGGATTTGCCTTATGTTTTTTATAAAGCTCCATCATATGCATTTGCATTTTTTGTGGATTACCTTTATATTTTTCTTGAATTTCTTTAATTTTTGGAGCTAAAACTTTTAATTTTTGCATAGAAACCATACTTTTATAAGTTGGATATGTAAGACAAATTCTAACAACTATCGTAAGAATAACAATAGACCAACCCCAATTGCCTACATGTGAATATATAAAACTTAAAAATGCGAACATTGGTTTAGCAATAAAAGTAAACCAACCATATTCAACCACATTTGTAAGTTTTTCATTAACAGCTTCTAAAATTTTATGCTCTTTTGGACCAATATAAGCATTAAATGTATCATTACCACTAGCTACAACATAACCAACTGATAAATCTTTGTGATTTTTAACAACTACCTTAAATGGCTTTTCAAAATTATAAAATGTGCTTGTGTAGTATCTATCAGAAAATGCAGCTATTATAGAATCAGTTTCAACTCTTTCATCATTTGATTTTATATCTCCATCTTCATAATCTACTTTAGTATCATCATTTTTGTAAATCATAGCACCATGAACTGTTAAAGTATCTGCTAAAACATTCGGACGCTCACCTGGAGTAATAACATAATCTCTTAATTTATTATCACTAAAAGTAATTTTTACTTGATAAAAACCATTTTCTTTGAATGTTATAATTTTATTAACAATTACACCATTTACATCTTTACTTAAAACTAGCTCTTCACCAATATTTACACTACTTTTATTTGCTTTAAAAGTTGTATTGTTAAATTCTTTATTAAATTCACTATCATAAAAAACCATAGATAAAGGATATAAAGTAGTATTTTTATCAACTAAATTAATAGCTTCATTTGTTTCATTTAAAAATCTTTCATCTTTTAAAATAAAACTACTAATTTCTCCATTTTCATTGATTTGAACATCAAAATGCTCATTATTAACACTAGCAATAATATTATTTGTTTTTATTGCTTTAATATCTCCGATATTTTGAGTTTTTGTTTGTATATTACTAACTTCTTGCTTTTGAATTTGTTGAGTATTAGTAACAACTGGTTTAGGGATTAAAAAATCATAACCTATAAAAAAAACCATAGATAAAACTACAGCAATTATAATCCTTTTTTGTTGAGACATATTATCAAACATATTTTTCCTTTATTTGAATATTACTTTTACTATATAATAAAATTGTTTATCTTTTGGAACAAAAATCATTTTAAGTTTTTTTATCTTATTTTGATGTGTAAAAAGCATAATAGGTTTATGTTTAATTTTAATTATAGGATAATCAAAACCACCTACAAATAATTGATTACATTTTAAAATTCTTAAAGCTGTTAAAAAAAGTGCTTTAAAAAAATTATTATATTGAAGTTGAATAATCGCATATTGAGAGCAAGTTGGATAATATCTACAAGATTTAGGCTTTAAAGGACTTAAAAAATATCTATAAAATTCAACTAATTTAACAGCTAAATACCTAAACATTTTATTCCTTTAAACACCCCAACCTTTTAAGACTCCACTTAATATTCTTTTCTAATTCAAAATAACCTAAATCACTAAAACCTTTTTTTGCTACAAATATGTAATAACCGCTACTTATATTTGGATAAAGTTGTAAAAAAATAGCTCTTATTAATCTTTTAGTTCTATTCCTTACAACAGCACATCCTACTTTTTTACTTGCGATTACTGCAATTTTTTTAACTTCGCTTGGTTCGTGATAAATAACGCAGTTTTTAGCAAACCATTTTGAACCAATTTTATAAAGTCTAGCAAAATCTTTAGAATCATTTATGCTAGAAAATTCCTTTAGATTGCTAATCTTCTTCTACCTTTTGCGCGTCTTGCATTGATTACTTTACGACCATTTTTAGTCTTCATTCTTACACGAAATCCGTGAGTTCTCTTGCGAGGTGTATTGTGTGGTTGATAAGTTCTTTTTGGCATTTTTCTTCCTTAAATAAAAAAATTAAACGCATATTCTATCACAAATAACTTAATTATTTTTAAGTATTTTTGATATAAAATAAATTTTATGGATAAAAATACATATTTACATTACTTAAAATTATTCGGATTTTCCTTTTACAACGATAAGTTAAGCGTTAATAAAAACTACAATATAAAAGATATAAAAAATTGCAAATTATGCAATTTATACAAAAGTAAAAATAATTTTTATACAAATAAAGTAATTAAATCAAATATTTTCATACTAAGCGATATTGGTTTTAATGACAATGATGCTGAATATTTTAATAGTATTTTAAGCAAGAATTTAAATCTTAATTTAAATAATGTATATATTACAAATATAGTAAAATGCTCAAATCAATATAAACAAGAAAATATTTTAAAGTGCTATCAGTATTTTTTAAATGAACTTTTAGAAAGTGAAGCAAATATTATAATTTTATTAGGAGAAAATTTAAAAAATATATTACAATTATCAAATTTTAATATTGGAGATATTATTTTTTATGACTTTTATGGTAAAAAAAGAAAAGTTTTGCTAAATTACAGCTTTAGCTTTATTAAAAAAAATCCAAGTTATGAAAATGATTTTATAAATAACTTAAAAAAAATAAAGGAATAATTATGAAAAAATTATTAACAACAATGTTAATATGCTCAAATCTTATTGCTGCCAAACAAGAATTAGTCAAAATTGAGCCAGCAAAGGTTTTTTATGTTAATTACGAAAAAGAAAAATGCTCTGATGAATGTCTAAAAGACTTATTATACAAAGGTCTTTACATAAGCTATATAACAAGATTTAATTCTAATGATGAAAAACTAAATAACATTTATGTAAAACTTCTTAATGGAATTGAATATATTGATTTACCTAAAAAACAACAATTAAACACAATTAAAATAGCTTTAGTTATACCAGAAAAAGTTGTAAAATCTTATTCTAGTAATATAATTTCTCCTGCACTTGCATATCTTATGAAACAAAATGATAAAGTATATATGAAAGTATATTTTACAGGAGATGAAAGTGAAGCTAATATAGCTCCTATCATAAGCCAATTACACGATTATTCACTAATTATTACAGGATTTCAAAAAAACGGCATTAATGTATTAAACAAAAGTATTACAAATATTGCAGTATTTAATCCATTAGCAAAATCTAGTGATTTTGATAATGTAAATTCTAATTTTACATTTGGTAGCATAGATTATCAAGAACAAGTTGCAAAACTAATAAATATTTCAAATAATAAAATCGCTGTATTTAAAGATGATAGCTTACTAGCAAGTAAAATAACTGATAATATAAGAGAACAAAGCAATATAATTTCTCTTAAAACTATTGAAAAGAAAAATCTAAATGTAAATTCGGCTTTAAGTGATGCTTGGAAATTAAATAATTCTAGCGTATTTTTTAATATACCATTAGTAAAAACAACTCTTTTGGCAACACAAATAAGAGCTTTAAGTATTAGACCGAATAAATATTTAAGCACTCAAATTAATTATCATCCTATGTTTTTAAACCTAAGCCAAGAAAACGAAAGGTCTATGTTTTATTTTGCTAATTCGATAGGCGAAATTGATGAAGAAATAGAGTATATAAATGATTTATTAGGGCAAAAAATAGCTTATAACTGGATAGCTTATTCAACTAGCGTTGGATTAGATTACTACTATCACGAGCTATATTCAAACAAAAAAGATAGATTATTTAAAGATAATTTTATAGGTAATTCAATACATTTTAATGTAAGAATTATGAATGCTAAACAATCAAAATTTAGCGAACAAAAATAAAACTAAGAATTTAAATTCTTAGTTTTAAGTAATTTTATAAAGATAATAAAGCAATTCTTACTGCGTTAGTTGCTGCTCCAACACGAATTTGATCAGCTACACACCATAAATGTAAAATCTTAGGGTTATTTAAATCAACTCTAATTCTACCAACATAAGTTTCATTCGTATTGCTTGTAAATAAAGGCATTGGATAGCGTAACTCTTCATTTTCACTATCTTCATTATGTGCTTTTGTATTTGGATTATCCATCAATACAACGCTTGGAGCTTTACTTAAAATCTCTCTTACTTTTGTTAAATCTACATTATTTTTAAAAGTAATTGTAATACTTTCGCTATGACTTCTAAGCACTGGCACTCTAACGCAAGTAGCACTAATTTGCATTTTTTTATTCATAATTTTTTGAGTTTCATTTACCATTTTTAGCTCTTCTTTTGTATAGCCGCTATCAGTAAATACATCAATTTGTGGAATTAGATTTAATGCTAGTTGATAAGTAAATTTTGACGGTTTAATTTCTTCAAAAGCAAATACTTTTTGAAGACCTTCCATAAGCTCACTCATACCTAAATTCCCTGCTCCACTTGCCGCTTGATAAGTGCTAACATCAACTCTTTCTATATCAAATACATCATCAAGTGGTTTTAATACTTGCACCATTTGAATGGTTGAGCAATTTGGATTTGCAATTATTCCTTTATGTTTTTCAAAATCACCAGGATTACATTCAGGCACTATTAAAGGCACATCATTCATCATTCTAAAATAACTTGTATTATCAATAACCAAAGCACCTTTATTTGCTGCAATTTTTGCATATTTTTCACTTATACTTCCACCCGCACAAAAGAATGCTATATCAACATCTTCTTCATCAAAACTATGCTCATCTAATTCTTCTATAACATAAGTTTCATCACGCCATACAATCTCTTTACCAGCACTATTTTTACTAGCTAATAATCTTAGTTCTTTTACTGGAAAATTGTATTCATTTAATACATTTAATATTTCTTCGCCTACAGCACCTGTTGCACCAATGATTGCAATATTTTTCATTTCACTCTCCTAAATTGTATTTTTGCATTTTTTCTCTAAAAACTTTTTCGCTCATTGAAATTAATTTAGAAGCTGCTTTTATATCCTTTTCTTGCTTTAAAGCTTCTTTAATTAATTCAAATTCTAAGTCATTTATATTATTTTTATTATTATTAGTAAAATTAAGCCTTAAATCACTATCTTTTACTATATTTTCATCGCTTAAAATTGCAGCACTTTCAACAATGGAAATCAATTCTCTTATATTTCCAGGATAATTATAATCATTTAATACTTTTATAGCTTCTTTGCTAAAAGTTTTTTCCCCTAAATCATACTCATTACAAATTCTATTTAAAGTAGCATTAGCAATTTCTATTATTTCATCTTTTCTTTGTCTTAAAGGCAAAATATCTAGCATAATTGTATTTAATCTATAAAATAAATCTGCTCTAAATTTATTATTTTTAATATTATCTTGTATGTTTATATTACTAGCACTTATAATTCTTACATCTATATTAATTAATTTTGTGCCACCTAATCTTTGTATGGTTTTTTCTTGTAAAACTCTTAATAACTTAGCTTGAATACTAGCACTCATTTCGCCTATTTCATCAAGAAATAAAGTGCCTTCATTAGCTAACTCAAATAAGCCCAATTTACTAGAATTAGCATCTGTAAAAGCTCCTTTTTCATATCCAAACAATTCACTCTCTATTAAATTTTCAGGGATAGCAGCCATATTAATAGCTATAAAAGGCTTATTTGCTCTTTTACTATTTTCGTGAATAAATTTTGCAAATACTTCTTTACCAACTCCACTTTCACCGCTTAAAAATACACTGACATTTGTTTTAGCTGCTTTTAAAGCTATTGTTTTTAAATTCTCAAGTTCTTTTGATGAACCTAAAAATCCATTTTGTTTTACTGGAATTTCTTTTTTGATTTTATTAGCTTTTTTTTCTCTAATAATTTTTGCTCTATTTATTGCTTCACATAATTTATCCAAATCAAATGGCTTTGTTAAAAAATCTTTTACTCCAAGTCTTAGTGCTTCAATTGCTTTATTTAAAGTTGCATTTCCTGTAATAATTATAAACTCAGCACTAATTTTTTGTTCTAAAGCTGTTTTTACAAACTCAAGTCCGTCCATTTTAGGCATATTAATATCACTTATTATTAAGTCAAAACTATCATCTAATTCTTTTAAAGCATCAATTGGATTTTTATAAGTTTTTAATTCATAATCATCACTTAATGATAATTCTAAGGATTTTCTCATATTAATATCATCTTCAACTATGGCTATTTTCATACCTTATCCTTTGTGTAAATCAATATTTTACCTTGAGCAAGTTCTGCTTTAAAATAAATTGGCAATAATCTTAAATGAGTTTTTATACTTGCTTTAAAATTATTGACATCAACATATTCACTCACTATCGCTTTATTAACACAATCTATTAAATTTGTTTGTTGGTCTTTTAAACTATCATAAATATTAGACTTTGTAGCATTAATCTCACAAACATAAGTATACCTTGCTTTTTTATCAATACTCATTGCTCTACTTAAGTGAAATTCTTCGTTAGTTAGGACTAGATTAGTAGTACTTAATCTAGCCCAAAATATATAATCAGGATTTGCAGCGTTTAATAATCCTAAAAAGCTAATTAATATGAGAACAATTCGTTCCATTTATATTTATCAATTTTTAATTCTAATTCAACCGTATAAAGACCATCTTTAAATCCTTCTCCGGTAATGTTTGCATTTTTAATAAGTCCATTAACATATGTTGTAATTAACGAGCTTCTAAGCATTGCATCTTTTACATTTTCTCTAGAATTTACTCTAACCCCATAAAGTTTGCCAGCTAATTGACGATAAGCATCAGCTAATGCTGCTCTTTTTGCAAGTGCTAATGCTTGAGCTTGCGAAACTGTGTTTTGAGGTGGAATTCCCTCTCCTACCGAACTAAAAATCATAAGTCTTACTGCTTCTTCTTCAGGACTTAAAACAGGCTCTTGATAACTTGCTTTTTTATAAGCTGTTTTTTGAGTGTTATTTTCTACTTGAACTGTTGTTTCTTTTTTTTGTGGAACACAAGCACAAATAAATATAGCTAAAGCGATGGTGCCTAATCTTTTCACGATTTTTCCTTTAAATAATTATTTAATTGCTTCAAAGCAATTATTATTCCTTTTCTTTAAATAGCTTGTTATAATATGAAAAATAATCTGTTGTTTTGCTTAATTGCTTAGAAATATTTGAATAAAAATTTATTTCATCAATTTGATTATATTCTAAATTATTATCCAATTCAGCTATTTTCTTTAAAGAAGAACATTCATATAAATATAAGTTATTTTTTAATGCAACCATCACACTGCCAATAGCCCAAGTTCTACAAAATTCTCTTAAATCATTTCTATTTGGAGTTAGTTGTTTTTTAGCGTATAAATTCGCTGCTAAAACATTAGTATCAAAATATATAAAATTGTTATATTTATTTTTAATACTATCATATATTTTTTGACTAGGAGCTATTAATAATGTATGCTCAATATAATTATTAAAAATTACTCTATCGCCTATTTGTGGAGTTAATATAGGTAATGGTAAAGCATCTTGTTTTAAATCAGAAAATGTATATAACTCTAATTTAATATTATTGTTCTCATTATTTACAAAACTAGCTCTAGCAACAATTATAGAATATTCTCCAATATCTTTAATAACAATAGCGCCATTTTTTAAATTATTTTCATCATATTTTGCATCAACTATATGAGCATAAGCATAGCCATTATCAATCTTGTCAATAACAGCATTTATAAATTGATTAGCAAATGCAAAAACCGAAAAGCATATTAAAATAAAAGTTTTCTTAAACATATTATCCCTTTAAAATTAAATTACTAAATTATAAGCAAAAAAAAGTAAAATGTCTGCCTTATTTTGGAAATTTTATCATATTTTAAAGGAAAATAATGCGAAAAATCATATTAGTTTTATCTATTTTTTTAAGTTTAAATTTATTCTCAAAAGAATTAAAAATGGAAGAATTAATATGGGAAAGAGGCGAGAGTTTTTTATTTTTCTTACAAAAAAATCAAATTCCATTAAGCATATATCATAATCTTGATAAAGAAGATAAAGAACTAACAGCAGAAATTATAGCTGGGGTTAAATATCAAATATTAAGAGATGAAAATGATAATATAGAGCAAATTTTAATACCAATAAGCGAAACTTTACAAATACAAATATATAAGGATTTAGAAGATAAATATGCTATAACATTTACTCCAATTACTTATAAAGTTGAAGAAACAAGTTTAACATTTAAAATAAATAAATCAGTATATCAAGATATTATAGACAATACTCAAAACTCTAGATTAGCAAGCGCTCTACTTAGAGCATATGCAGGAACAATTAATTATACAGGAATGAAAAAAGATGATAGGGTAGTAATCGTTTATTCTCAAAAAAGAAGATTAGGTAGAATTTATGGAGATGCAAATATAAAATCAGCTATGATTGAAGTCAATAAAAAGCCTTATTATATATTTAAATATGGAGATAATGATTTTTACGATGAAAACGGAAAACAATTAGAAACATATACTTTTATATTGCCTGTTGGAAATGTTAGAATTAGTTCTCCATTTAACCCAGGAAGATTTCATCCTATTTTAAAAAAATATAGAGCCCATCTAGGAATAGATTATGCAGCACCAACAGGAACACCAGTAAAAGCAGCAGGTGCTGGAAAAATAATGTTTAGAGGAGTAAAAGGCGGATATGGAAATGTAGTTCAAGTAAATCACTCAAGTGGCTATATGACTTTATACGCACATTTAAGCAAATTTGGTAAATATAAAATAGGAGATAGTGTAAAACAAGGTCAAGTAATTGGCTATGTAGGAACTACAGGTCTTAGCACAGGGCCGCACTTACATTTTGGTATGTATAAAAACAATGCAGCAATTAACCCAGCAACAGTTGTTAGAGTTGCAAAAGATGGTCTAGTAGGCAAAGAAAAGCAAAAATTTGATTTAATAACTAAAGAATATATAAGTGAAATTAAGCATATATTAGAAAGTAAAATAACTCCTATAAAAGAAGAGAATTTTGAAAATATTGTGGAGCTTAATTAAAATATGAAAAATACAGCAGTAGCTTTTGAAATAATACAAGATTTTTTAGATGAAAAAGATGTTAGCTACGCTGAATTATTAGAAGCCCTAAAAATAATAAAAAATGATGATTATGAAGCTTATGAAAACATAATTAAAAGTCTTGATGATGAAGACTTAGGAAATATCGCAACGCTAATGCCTGAACATATGTTAAGCGATGTTTTGAAATTATCTTCAAGCAAAAAATTAGCTTTAGCATTAGGCGAATTAGAAAGCGATGATGCAACTGATTTAATGCAAAGCATTGAAGAAATTGATGATGAAAAAGCAAATAGAATTTTTTCAAATCTTAGTAAAGACGAACAAGATGATATTTTATTCTTAAAACGCTACGATGATGAAAAAGCTGGTGCTTATATGCAAACAGAGATTTTTACCGCAAAGCTTAGTGATACTCTAGAAAGTGCTATTAGCAAATATAAAGAGCTTAAAAAAAGCGAAGAAATAGAACATATAATCCAACTTTTTATAACCGATGAGAATGAAAAATTAATTTATAGTTTGCATGTAGGAGATTTAATTTTATATGAATTTAAAGATACTTTTCAGCAAATTCTAGATAAAAATGAAGATTTAGCAAAAGATTTACATTTTATTAGAGATTATGACACTATAAATGATGCTATCTCTATGGTTCAAGACTATGATTTAAGTGTAATTGCTGTAGTTGATAATAATAATAAATTATTAGGAAGAATAACTTATGATGATATACACGACTTAATCCAAGACTATGCAACAGAGCAAATGTATAACTTTGCAGGGGTTGGAGATATTGATAGCGAAGATGAAAATACTATAAAAGCAGCTAAAAGTAGGGCTAAATGGCTTATTGTAAATCTAATTACTTCGCTAATTTCAGCCCATGTTATCGCAATGTTTTCTGATGCAATAGAAAAGTTAGTAGCACTTGCAGCTTTAATGCCAATAGTTGCATCAATGGGTGGAAATACTGGCTCACAAGCACTTGCAGTAACTATTAGAAAACTTGCTTTAGGTGAATTAAGTTATGAGAATTCAAAACATATATTATTAAGAGAAATTGCTATTTCGTTTTCAAACGCAACGATTTTTGCCATTGTGTTAGGAGCTGTTGCGTATTTTTGGTTTTCAATCCCAATGCTAAGCCTTGTGATATTTATATCAATGATTTTAAATTTAGGTTTTGCAGGTTTAATTGGCTCATTAATACCTTTGGTATTAAAAAAATGTGGATTTGACCCTGCACTAGGTAGTGCAGTTTTACTAACAGCAACCACCGATGCTTTAGGGTTTTTTAGCTTTTTATTACTTGCTAAGGTAATATTGTTATAATTTAATCTACTTTTAACAAAATTATGTTTAAATTAATGATTTAATTTTCAATGAAAAAGGAGATGAAATGAAAATTTCAACAAAACTTTCGTTATGTATACTGATTAGTTTGTGTATCTTAGGTATTAGCCTAATATTTATTTCTAACAAAGGAATGCAAGAAATTGACGATGTAACAACTAAAACAGTAGAAGAATTAGCAGTAAAAGATGCTAGAAGTGCTGCAAAAAGCATTGTATTTGGATTTTATAATTTTTCTGAAAAATTATTTAAAGACTTCGTAAAAGCCGGAGATGGACCTGAAGATGCACTTGAAAGCACAATTGAATATCTTCAAGGTATGAATTTAGATAGCACAAATATTAGATTTTTTGCTGTTAATTCAGATGGAACTTATTTAGTTCATTATCAACCAGAAAAAGTAGGAAAGAATTTAAAAGCAGATTTAGATATTAAAGGCGAAAGCTATGTAGAAAAATTTGTTAAGAATGGCTTAGCAGGTGGTGGTTTTACAGAAGTTACATTCTTTGATAAGGTAGCTAATAAAAACAGAAATATCATTACCTATACTAAAAAAGATAAAAATATGGATATTATCTATGGTTGCACAATAGATATGGATATAACAAATCAAGAAATCGCTGAAGTAGGTAAAATAATTGATGAAGTTATTAGTAGCTCAAATTACAAATTTACATTAGCAGCAGTTGTTATAGCAGCTATAATTTTAATATTAATGATTATCTTCGTAAAATTCCAAATCACTCGCCCACTAAATAATC